>JANYDX010000081.1 GCA_025363395.1 Verrucomicrobiota bacterium | reverse complement strand
GTGGCCTGGGTGGAATTGTGCAAACAACTCAACGGCTTTGGCCGGATTTTTTACCGAAAGCGGCGCATTTCGATCAACAAGAAGAGCGGTAACGTGGCGGATTTTCTGCGGCGCTGGGGCCGCAAATACCGCTACATGGCGGTGCTCGACGCGGACAGCATCATGACGGGTGAGTCGCTAATCAAACTGGTGGCGATGATGGAGCGGAACCCCAAGGTTGGGATCCTGCAAACGGCGCCGCGCGTGGTGAACGGAGTCACGCTGTATTCGCGCCTTCAGCAATTCTCCAACCGGCTCTACAGCCCGTTGTTTCTCGCGGGCCTCAATTACTGGCACCAGGGCGAGAGCAATTTCTGGGGTCACAACGCGGTCATCCGGGTCACACCGTTTATTGATTACTGCTGCCTGCCGGAATTGCCGGGGCGCGAACCATTCGGCGGGCGGATTCTCAGTCATGACTTTGTCGAGGCTGCACTGATGCGGCGCGCCGGGTGGGGCGTCTGGCTGGCCTACGATCTTGATGGCAGCTACGAGGAAGGTCCCCCCACGCTGATCGACAGTGCCAAGCGTGACCGGCGGTGGTGTCAGGGCAACATGCAGCACAGCTGGCTGTTGTTTGCCCGGGGCTTTCATCCGGCCAACCGCGTCCACCTGCTGATGGGCATCATGGGTTATGTGGCTTCGCCGCTTTGGATGATGTTTTTGCTCATCAGCAGCATTCACACTTTCCGCGATGTGTTGTCGGGCACGTACACTCATTTTCATGCCGAGTCCTATACATCGGTCTTTGGCTATATCGTGGAAGTGCCCGAGGCATTCGCCTTGTTTTTGTTCACCCTGCTGCTGCTTTTTCTGCCGAAGGTGATGAGCGTGTTGCTCGCGATGAGAAACCAAAGTGGCAAGGCGTATGGCGGACCGTTCCGGCTGGTGCTCAGCGCGCTGCTGGAAGTGCTGACGTCGATGCTGCTCGCGCCGATCAACATGATGTTCAACACGAAATTCGTGATCTATATTTTAATGGGGCAGGGTGTGGGCTGGGTAACACAAAAGCGCGAGGCGAATGACGACGCCGACTGGCGTGAGGCGATAATCACCCATGCAGGCCAGATGGCTTTTGGGTTGGTCTGGGGCGTGTCGGCTTTTATTTTAGTGCCGTCCTTTTTTTGGTGGTTGAGTCCGGTGCTGGCGGGCCTCGTCTTCTCCGCACCTCTTTCCATTTTTCTCGGCAAAGCCAGCTTTGGGCGCCGGGCGCGTGAACTCGGTCTTTTCCTCACCCCTGACGAAACCGAGCCACCGCAGGAGCTTGTTCGCCTCGAACGGCATCTGGCTGAGTGCTACCGGCACATGCCGCCCATTGCCCCGCTGAGGAACGATTACGGCCTGTTGCAGGCCGTGCTCGATCCCTACGTGAACGCGCTTCATGTATCGCTCTTGCGGCAGCGCCGGGGCAATCATGCGGTTCGCTCGTATTTCGTGGGACTGCGCAAAAAACTGCTGGCGGAAGGTCCTGCTGAATTGTCGCATCGGGAAAAAATGGCCCTGCTGCTCGATCCGGAATCGATGATCTGGCTGCACGAACAGCTGTGGAAACAGCCTTCCGGGCAACTGGCCGAATGGTGGCGGCTGGCGATGCGGCAGTACAACGTGCTGACGGCAACACCGGTGACCGCACTCTATCGCTGAGCCTTACTGAATGTTGGCGTAGGCGCTGAGCACAACATCGTGCCCCGACTGTTCTCGCCCGAATATCCGGACGGCCGCACTGGCTGGCCGGTCCGTGGTGGTTGGTTTGATATGCAACCGATAGCGACGGCCTTTTTCGATGCACTCCAAGCGCGCGGTGTAAGCATCATTGGTGGGTTGTGCACTGGAAAAAACTATGGCCAAACCTAAGCTGGAGATGAGGTCGACCGATTTTTCCGCGGGTTCCTCATGAAGCTGCCAGACGACGCTGCGCGGCGTGAGTGAGGCGAGTTCGGGCACTTCGACTTTCAGGGTTAGGTGAACCGGATTGTCGGATTCATCGGTGATGACGGTGATCGTTCGCTCATATAGTCCGCCGCGATCACCGATCGTAAATTTCGCCGTGATCTTCCCGGGCGCACCCGGCGCATAGATTTTCCGATCTGAAGTTGCGAGCAGGCATCCGCAACTCGTTTCAAGCTCAAGCAAGTTCACCGGCTTTGAACTGTGGTTCGTGAATTCAAAAACCGCCACCTGCTCAGTTTGGAAAGGTAGCGTGCTCACGGTGAGCTCAGTCGATTTCCAATCGAGAGCCAGGCTGGAAGCGGTGAAAGCTTGCAGCGTGATCAGGCCAATCAGGACCGGATGGGGAAAGTTCATGCCGCTGGGCCAGTCCGTCGACCCGGTCTTAGGAACCCTGCGCTATTTTCGCCAAGGTTTGGGCGACTCGGGCATATTCCGCCTTCAATTCAAGGAATGATTCCGGGGAAGCGGACAGATCGCTGGATTTCCCCTGCATCTCCAGTGCATGAGACAATTTTGTAACTTGAGTGGCTCCAAAATTACTGGAACTCCCCTTGATCGTGTGGGCCGCGCGGGTGAAAGTCGGAATATCGCCCTTGCTTAACGCGTCCTCCAGTTCGGCCAAGCGCAAGGGAGTGTCCTGCAAATAAATTTCGATCAGTTCGCGCAAAAATTCCCCACCGGCATCCGGGCTGAGTTCGCGCAAAGCATCAATGGCTTGCATGTCGATTGGCTGATCATCTGGCATGTTGCTCGTGGATTAAACGTGACGCGGTGCCCAGCAGTTTTGCTGTGCTATTTTGGTTGATAATGTGAGATAAATCTCTGCGCAAGCCATCATAACGGAAAGAAGGAGCCTGTTAAACTGACACGTTTTACTTTCGGTCTCCTTTGCCGATTCTTTACCGTTTTTATAAACGCATCATATAATACGGATATGTTGATATTCTCCTTGCCCCGCCGCGATAACCGGCCTTTCTCAAGAGTCATTATGGCAAAATCCTTTGTTTTTTCCTCTGAGTCGGTTGGCGAAGGTCATCCCGATAAAGTGGCTGATCTCATTTCCGATAGCGTGCTTGACGCCTGCTTGGCGCAGGACCGCACGAGCCGCGTCGCTTGCGAGACCATGGTTAAATCCAACATGGTCATCCTCGCCGGCGAAATCACTACAACGGCGAAGCTCAATTACGAGGCCATCGTGCGCGCGGCCATTCGCGATATCGGCTACGTCAATATCGACGATGTGTTTCACGCTGATACGGTATTTATCAATAATTACCTGACGAAACAGTCCCCCGATATTTCACAAGGTGTCGATGCCGTTAAGGTCAAGGGCAAGAAGAAGGCAGAGCAGGGCGCGGGGGATCAAGGTTTGATGTTCGGCTACGCGTGCAACGAAACACCCGAGCTGATGCCGACTCCCGTGATGTTCGCGCATCGTCTGGGTCGTTTACTCACCCAGATCCGCAAATCGGGCAAAGCTCCGTGGCTTCGTCCGGATGCAAAATCACAGGTTTCGATCCGTTACGAAAACGACAAACCGGTCGAGGTGGTGAATGTCGTTATCTCGACGCAGCACACTCCCGAAGTCTCGCACAACCAGATCGAGAGCTACCTGATCGAGAACGTCATCAAGAAGGTCATTCCTGCCCGGATGTTGACCAAGAAAACTCAATTTCTCATTAACCCCACCGGTCGTTTCGTGATCGGTGGCCCCCAAGGCGATTCCGGCCTTACTGGTCGCAAGATCATCGTCGATACTTACGGCGGTTGGGGTCGTCACGGCGGTGGTGCCTTCTCGGGCAAAGATCCATCGAAAGTTGACCGTTCTGCCGCCTACATGTGCCGCTGGGTCGCCAAGAATATCGTGGCCGCCGGCCTTGCCGATCTGGCTGAACTGCAAGTGGCCTATGCGATCGGCTATCCCGATCCCGTTAGCGTCTATGTCGACACGATGGGCACGGGCAAGGTGTCCGATGAGAAAATTGCGAAGGCCGTTACTTCGGTTTTCGGTTTTAAGCCCGCCGACATTGTTAGTCAGTTGAATCTCCTCCGACCCATTTATCGTCAAACGACCAACTACGGTCACTTCGGAAAAGCTGGCCTCCCGTGGGAGAAGACCAACAAGGTCGCCGCGCTCCGCGCCGCCGTCTAAACAATCCTCAATTCTTTATTTCCATGGCTAAAGCTTCCAAACCTGCGCGCAAATCCGCTGCGCCCGATTTCCACGTCAAAGACATTTCGCTCGCCCCGTGGGGTCGCAAAGAAATTTCCGTCGCCGAGCACGAGATGCCCGGCCTCGTGTCGGTCCGAAAGAAGTTCGGTCCCAAGCAGCCGCTCGCCGGCGTGCGCATCACCGGTTCGCTCCACATGACGATCCAGACTGCCGTGCTTATCGAGACGCTCAAAGAGCTCGGAGCAGATGTCCGCTGGGCCTCCTGCAACATCTTCTCGACGCAGGATCACGCCGCCGCAGCGATTGCCGCCACCGGCACGCCGGTTTTCGCCTGGAAGGGCGAGACGCTGGAGGAATACTGGGATCTGACCCTCAAGGCGATTTCGTTCCCCGGTGGCAAGGGCCCACAACTTGTGGTCGACGACGGCGGTGACGTCACCCTGCTCATTCACAAGGGTTGCGAACTCGAAGAGGGCAGCGACTGGGTCAACACGCCTTCCGGTTCGCACGAAGAGCAGGTGATCAAAAATATTCTTAAGCGCGTGAACAAGGAAGATCCGAAGCGCTGGACCAACATCGCCAAGGAGTGGCGTGGTGTCTCGGAAGAGACGACCACCGGCGTGCACCGGCTCTATCAAATGATGGAAAAGGGCAAACTCCGCGTGCCCGCCATCAACGTGAACGACTCGGTCACGAAATCGAAATTCGACAATCTCTACGGCTGCCGCGAGTCGCTCGCCGACGGTCTCAAGCGCGCCACTGATGTCATGATCGCCGGCAAGGTCGCCTGCGTCTGCGGCTATGGTGACGTGGGCAAGGGCTCTGCGTTTTCACTCAAGGGCTTTGGCGCCCGGGTCATCGTCACCGAGATCGATCCCATCAACGCCCTGCAGGCGGCCATGGAAGGCTTCGAGGTCAACACGATCGAGTCCACGCTGGGCACGGCCGACATCTACGTCACCACGACGGGCAACAAGGACATCATCACACTGGAGCACATGCGCAAGATGAAGGATCAGGCCATCGTCTGTAATATCGGCCATTTCGACAACGAAATCCAAATCGATCGCCTCAACGAGTCCGATGCAAAGCGCATCAACATCAAACCGCAGTACGACCTCTATACCTTCCCAAAAGGTAACAGCATCTACATGCTGGCGGAAGGCCGGCTCGTGAATCTCGGCTGCGCCACCGGCCATCCGTCTTTCGTGATGTCGAACAGCTTCACCAACCAGACTCTCGCCCAGCTTGATCTCTGGAAGAATCGCGATACCTACGCGATCGGCGTCTACCGCCTGCCGAAGCATCTCGACGAGGAAGTCGCCCGTCTGCATCTCGAAAAGATCGGAGCCAAGCTCACCAAGCTCACGAAGGAGCAAGCGGCCTATCTCGGAGTGCCGGTGGGCGGTCCTTACAAGCCCGACCATTATCGGTACTGATTATTTCCCCAACGCCGTGGAGCAATCCACGGCGTTTTTTTTGGGCCCGATAATTCATTCTGGAACGCGGCTTTGTTGCCTGGTCCGGTTCAACCGCCGGTCAAGTCATAGCTCCGTCTGTTTCTGACCAGTTTCAGTTTTTGGCCGAAAAGCCGGGTCAATGCGGCGGAGGTAAGGATTTTCTCCTTGGGGCCATCTGCGATTATGCGGCCTTTTTTCATCAGGATGACCCGCTTTATTTCCGGCAGGATGTCGGCGACTTGATGGGTCACGAGCACCAGGCTTTTCCCTGCCCGGATGAGCTTGCGCAGAATGAGATGGAATTCATGGACCGCGCCGGGATCGAGGCTGTTGGTGGGTTCGTCGAGCAAAAGCACCTGTGGATCGTGGACCAATGCCCGGCCGATCAAGGCGCGGCGTTGTTCTCCCGAGGACATGGCGGAGAGCGGGCGCCCAGCGAGGTGTTCGATTTCGAGAAAATGGAGAATCTCCTCCGCGTGGCTTTTTTGGCGGCGAGTCACCTGATGATGCGGCCACAATCCAATGCTGTTGAAGAAACCTGACAGAATCATATCGCGCGCGCTGACCTCCCGGGCGGTCACTTCATGGGAGAGCATTTGCAGCAGATCGAGAGTGACGATGCCGAGCTTTTGTCGCAAGTCCTCCAAGCCCCAGTTCTCCTTTCCAAACAGTCGAAAGCGGGCTGCTTTCACTCCAGTCTGCGGGTACAGTTCGCACGTCATTAGCTGGATCAGGGTTGATTTGCCCGACCCGTTCGGGCCGAGGATCACAATATTCTCTCCTGGACGCACCTGCAGGTTAAAATTGCGCAGGATCGCCTTGTCGCCGCGGAATACCGTCAGTTTTTGAAAATCAATCAGCAGGCTGGGGAAGGTAAGTTTGGACATGAACAAAAATCCCTTGAACTTTCACTGGTCGGATGTTTGCTCGTCAATCTCAGTTCCGGAGGGGTGGCCGAGTGGTTTAAGGCACATCTTTGCTAAAGATGCGTAGCGCTAAAACGTTACCGAGAGTTCGAATCTCTCCCCCTCCGCCAATTTCGAGCAGCATTAAAGGCCGGCGTAGTATTTGGGCTTCAACACGCCGATGCAGGGCAGATTGCGGTAGCGCTCGTTGAAATCCAGCCCGTACCCCACGACAAATTCGTTGGGAATCTCAAAACCAACGTAATCCGCCTCAAAGGGCACGGCGCGACGGGCTTTTTTATCGAGCAACACGCAGGTTCTCACCGTGGCGGCGCCCTTCGCGTGGATCATGCCGGCCACGGCAGCGAGGGTTTTGCCGGTGTCGAGAATATCATCAACCAGCAGCACGTTGTGACCGCGAACGTCGAGCTTCATCTGGTCCACGATGCGGGGCTCACCCACAGCCTTGGTGCTGGAATGGTAGCTGGAGGCACGCAGACAATCCAGCCTCAACGGGGTGCGCAGGGCGCGCAACAGGTCGGCGGCAAAGATCAGGGCGCCGTTGACGATGGCCACCACCATCATGTCCTTGTGGGCATAGTCGTGGTTGAGTTGATCAGCGAGGGTGCCGATCCGGCGTTTGATCGCGCTTGGAGTGACCAGCACATGGTCGAGATGCTTGAGCTCGGGCGGGCCTTTGGGAGAGGGCATGACACGATCAAAAACTTGAAATTTCCGTCAACGCAAACTGTTCCACCCGGTTGGGCGGGTTTATCTTTTTGACTTACCGGGGGCGGGAGGTTGCCTCGCCCACGGCGCGTGCCTCTCCGATGATTTCCATCCAGGTTAAGCAAGTCACCAAGCAGTTTGGACCCATTGTGGCGCTGCATGGTCTCGACCTCGCCATCAATCCGGGGGAGCTTTTCTTTTTGCTGGGACCGAGCGGCTGCGGCAAGACCACGTTGCTGCGGACCCTCGCCGGCTTTTATATTCCGGAGAAGGGGCAAATACTTTTCGGCAATGAGGACGTGACGCGGCTGGAGCCCCACAAGCGAAACACCGGGATGATGTTTCAAAGCTACGCCTTGTGGCCGCACATGACCGTGGCGGGCAACGTTGCCTTTGGTTTGGAGGAACGCAAAGTGCCGTCGGCTGAAATCAAGCGGCGGGTTGCCGAGGCTCTGGCCTCGGTGCGCATGGAGCAGTACGCCGACCGCAAACCCATCCAGCTTTCCGGTGGCCAGCAGCAGAGAGTTGCTCTGGCCCGCGCGCTGGTCATCCGTCCGCGCTGTCTGCTGCTCGACGAGCCTCTTTCAAATTTGGATGCG
>JANYDX010000034.1 GCA_025363395.1 Verrucomicrobiota bacterium | reverse complement strand
AAGGCCCCGGCGCTGTCGACGGCTCGAACGACAAAGAGATAAGAGTTGGTCGCGGGTACGTTGGGATTGAAATTGGCGGAGCCCGACCATGATTTGGACCCGCTGGCGCCGCCACTGCCGAGGTAATCCCAGTAGGGCGCGCCCCACTGCGTCACCCACACATTCACATAACTAAAATTGCCGTCGGGATCGCCCGCCGACCAGGAAACGGAGACGGGCTGACCGGCATAGACACTTGCACTCGAGGCTGAAACGGTCGGAGCACTATTCGTGATATTTATCGTATGATAAATGACCGGAGACGTGGCACCGTTGCGGTCCTGAGCCTGCGCCATGAAGGTGACTGTTCCTGGAGTTGCTTGGGAATAGCCATTGGCGTCCGAATAGCCGTCGTACCCATTACCGCCGCCACTGAAAGCAAACGGCACCCACTCGCGCCAGACAAACACGTTGGTCAAATTGCCATCGACATCATTGCCGTGGGCTTGAATCGCGAACCACTGGTTGACTTGAGCACTGGACGGATTTTGCACCCAGTTGATCGTCGGGGCGGTGTTCGGCACCACCACGTTGACGCTGCCGTAAATGGAAATATTTTGCGTCCCGGTGGACGAGGAAACTTGCGCGTTGGCCTGATAGCTTACCGTTTGATTGCCGTAATCGGTGGTGCTGTAAGTGGTGGTGACAGTCACATATCCGGTGCCGCTACCACCATTCCCCGCCACGTAGGCGCCATTTTTTAGAATCTGGACATTCATCCCGTAAATTCCACTCGCGCCGTGAGAGGCAGAAACCGTATAGGCCTGTCCGCTCTGCGCGGAGGGCGGCAAACTGGCCCAGCTGAGGCCAAACAACGGACCTGTCAGCCCCACCACCGCAGCGGCCAGCAAAAGCAATTTTTTCATGAAATGAAGAACTTGAGGCTTAGAGGCCGTTTTCCGTAAGCTTCTGTTCAAGTCCGTCCAATCCGCGCACATCCCGGATCACGCCTTGCTCATCCACGAAATAGACCAATGGCGCGCTGTTTACTTTCAGTCCCTGGGCGAGTGCTCCCTTGGCTCCGCGCTGATCATACACATGCGAGCCGGAGAGCTTCCGTGTTTTTGCCAACTTGTCTGATGCGGAAGTGTCCTCATCGAGATTCAGCCCGATGATATTTGCCTTGGCGGTGTCGCGTTTGGCGAGCATCTCGCCGAGCACAAGGCTTCCCGGGCTCCACGAGGCCCAGGTATAAATAATCGTCGGCCGGCCTTTCTGAATGGTGCTCCGCGCTTGAGCCGCTCCCGCATCCGAAAGAATTTGTGCGAGGGGTTTGCCGACCAGATTGTACCGCTCGACGAGCAATTGAGCGCCCTCTTTTACCGGCAGCGGCGCGGGCATGCCCAGAATTTCAGTCGCAAGCGCGCGGCTTTTCGCCATCTCCCGTTCGCTGGCAATGGTCAGCAAGGATTCGTAGCCTTGAGGCTGGGAAGGGTAACTCACGATCAGACTTCGGGCGACGTTCTCCGTATTGGCGGAAACTCCACCGGGGGTTCGACCCTTTCGCAGCGCCCCTTGGAATCCACGAATCCCGGCGACTTCGGCCCGTTGTGATTCAGCCACGGTCCTGTCTTCACAAAATGCCTGCACCGTGGATTCCATCCGGCCTTCATTGGAAACGTCCCCCGTCAGCACCGCCTGCATCAGCAAGACCGATTCCAGTTTGCGGGCCTCCGCAGCCTTGGCGTGCTTTGGATTTTGCGTATAGAAATCCTTTGCACGGTCAGCATTGGTGACAAACTTGGCCGCCTGCCGCTTGAGCGCCGCTGACAAGGCGACTCCATCAGGCGCGGCTTCGATGTCTGGATCAGGCAAAGCGAATATCACCAGCCGCAGATCCTCCCACGCTTGGTCCGCGGGGGATACCGTGCTGGCCGGCGTTTTGGACGTAGTGGCGGATTGTCCGGGCAGGAAGGTCGCGGGCAAAAGCGTCAAGACGGCAAACATCACGAGGGCGGGAGATTTTTTCATGGAGAGAATTGTGGGAGCGAAAACAGGCGGGTCCCGCAGACAGTGGTGCATTTCCGCGGATGAAAAGGATCCAGAATACTTAAATTTAAGTATTCCCTTGCCTTGGATTTTCTCCGCTGCACAAAAATGCTTTTCTCCGAACGGGCCATTTCGGAAAGACCAAGCACCATGGAGATCGAAAGGCCCGAGTTCTGTCCGGCAGGCGCTGAAGATATTCAGCCGCCCTTGTCCGCAATTCGCGTTGCGATTGTGGAGGACATGCAATTTCTGGCCGAGACGCTCGGGCATTTGTGTTCGGGGTGTTGGGGGATGGATCTGGTCGCACTCGCCCACACGGGAAACCAAGGGTATGCGGACATTGTCCGGACGAAACCCGATGTGGTTTTGCTCGACCTCGGCCTGCCCGATATCGACGGCGTCACACTGGCGGGAAAAATCAACGCCGCAGTCCCCACCGCGCGCATCATCGTGGTGTCCGGCAGCTGGAATGACTATCAGATCCACCGCCTGCGCGACGTAAACCTGCAGGGCTTCGTCGACAAATTTGCCGAAGGGCTGATGGGCCTGCGCCGGGCCATCGAGCTGGTCGAACTGGGCGGAACGTATTACTCGCCCCGCTACCTCCTGGCGTCCTGCCGGCTCCGGCGCTCAGAGACCGCTTTTTTCAAACGGCTGTCCTTGCGCGAACAGGAGGTTTTGCTTTGGGCGGCCCAGGCACTGTCGGATGAGGAAATTGGGGTCCAACTCGATCTCTCCACCACCACCGCGCAAACCCACCGGCGCGAGATCATGCGCAAACTCAACATCCACAGCACCCCGAAACTGATTCGTTACGGCATGGAATTGGGCATGTGTCAGGGGCCTTTTGTTCCGGCTTTCCTGGGAAATTGAAACCCAGTCGCCCGCAGAATCGCATCGCCTCGGCTGCCCGGATTACTTTGCTGAGGGCCGCATGGGAATCTTCGACCGCTTAGCTGCCAAGAAAACAACGCCGGAACCGGTCACGCCGGCTCCCGAAGCCGCCGTGGAAAAAAAGCCGGTGGTGGCGGGCGCCATTCTTCCGCTGCTGGCCACGGCCCGGGAAAAATTGAAGGCCCACGACTTGCCCGGCGCGATGGCCATTTATGAACAAGTGCTGGCCAGCGCAGCCGACCGTTCCGATGTCCTCGTCACGATCTCCGCGGATCTGGGGACCACCGGGCATGTGCGTGAAATCATCGAGTTGCTGGCGCCACGCTACGATTTGGAAAAACACGGGGCCGCCGCGGGTTTTAATCTGCTCCAGGCTTACCTCGCCGCTCGCCAGACTGAGGCGGCGCAACACCTGCTCGATTTGCTTTTTTCGCTGCAACGACCCGAACTGGAAGCGCGGCTGATCGGATTTTCCAAGGCGCTTTCGGATATTTTTATCAGCGAGACCGAGTCCGGAGCCGGCTCCGATGGACCCGAGCCGACCGAGGCGAAAAAGATCGACCTCGTCAGCATCAGCAAGCCGATCTGGTCCTATGGGCTCGAGGCGCAGCACGCGGCGATTTTGCCCAAGCTGGAAGGGAAATTACGGCGCGTGGCCTTTGCCCAGCTAGCCCTGCCCGGCATGCCCGGAACTACGGAACTGGCCACGCGGCCCGAGGACGATCATGGCCGGCTGACCCGCGCGTTCGCCCTGTGGATGGCGGAAACTTTTTCCTACAGCGCAGGCTACGAATCGATCGCGGCCCTGGGCTTGATGGCGAAGGATCACTACGCCTTGTTTCCCGCGGAATGGACGGCCGATAATCTCCGCCAGCTCAACGAAAGTTCCGGAGGCAAAGCGCTGGATTACATCGTGGCGGGCTGGTTCCGGGCCCATAATGACGACTACGAGCTCGGCGTGCGGATCTGGGAGGTAAAGAAATCCCGTGAGCTGAAATCATTTGCGATCCGCTTTGCCCCGTCTTCGGCCAACGAAGCGCTCCTGAAAATCCATGCGCAATTGCGCACCTACATGGAGTGGACGGCGCTGCCCGCGGGCAATGGGCTCCCCTATGAGCCGCCGGTTGATCCGTTCGCGTACCTTCAGGCGCTCGGCGCGTCGATTTCACTTTTTCTCGGCGGAAAGGAACTGTTGCCAGCCACCCATGTACGACTCGAAACGGCCCCCTTCGTCCACGCCGCCAACGCAAATCCCGCCGATCCGAAGGCACAGCTCGCGCTCATCACGGCCTTGCAACGCCTGAAGGCTTTGGGCGCTCCGGCCGATGAAGCCGCGTTAGCGCAGGCGCGGGTGTGGCTGGCCTCGGAAGCCGCACAGGCGCTGGGATTGGGCGCAGTCGAATTGTAGGCGGAAGGACGCGGCGCGTTAACGATAACGTGCCGCCAAGCGGTGGCGGAACGGCGCGTTAGGGATAACGCGCCCTACCAAGGACCAGAAGTAAAAGACCCCGGGGAAGGCCCGAAGCATTGGGCAAAACGTTCGCGGGCGAGGTCGCCCGCGCTCCAGTTCATCCCTTGCTGGAGCCACGGCGACCCCGCCGTGGTCTTTCCTCATCCAAGCCGAAGCAAGTTTGTCCACCTGCGGCGGGCTTCGGGTATTGCACCCATTGAGAAACAAAAAGACCCGGCTTGAAGGCCGGGTCCAAATGGAAAGGAAATTAATTCACGCCACGATCAAGGATGCTTGGCGTTGTAATAGGCGATGAAATCCGGGGTGAGGTCGAGCTCGACCTTGGCGTAAAACAGCGCGTCGCCGAGCTTGGAGGCATCGAAGAGCATGCTGATGTCGCGCTCCTTGGCGAAGGCCTGCAGCTCCTTGGTGATTTCCGTCGTGATCGGCCCCTGGGTTTCCTGCTGGCGCTGCTGAAAAGAGGCCTGGGCTTTCTGCTGCTTGGCCTGCAGGTCCTGCTGCATCTGAAAGCCGGCGGTTTGTTTTTCCTCGAGGGCTTTGGCGTTGGCCACCGGATCGGCGCGCAGACGGTTGATCTCGCCGGCGAGGGTGCGGAGCTTCTCGTTGAGCAGCGACAGTTCGCTCTGGGTGCCGCTGAATTCCAGCTCCAGCGCCTTGGCGACGCGGACCAGTTGCTTCAGGCCGGTGGTTTCGTCGAGGAACTGGGCGCTGCTGACAAACGCCACGCGGGCGGTTTCAACTGCCTTGACTGCGGGCGTGGGTTTGGGCTGGGCCGGCAATGAAGTGGCCAGAGCAACGGCGACGAGGGCAAGAAGGGAGAGACGAAAGAATTTCATGGAGCGTCAGACGTAGAGTACACGCGCCCTTTGGCAAAGGGAAAATCAGCGGGCGGTGGCGAGCTGGCCGCAGCCGGCGGCGATGTCGATCCCCCGGCGCTGTCGCACCGTGCTGGGCAGGCCGTACCCGGCCAAAGTCTGCTGGAAGCGCCGGGCGGCATCGCGACCGGTGGGTTCCCCGGCGTAGCCCGCGGTGGGATTGAGTGGAATCAGGTTTACCTGCGCCAGCTGGCCCCGCAAGAGACGCCCGACGGCGTGGGCATTTTCGGCGGAATCATTTTTACCCTCGATCAGCGTCCACTCATAAAAAATCCGGCGCTCCCGCTTCCGCATGTAGTAGCGGCAGGCTTCCATCAAGTCTTCCAAGGGCCACTTTTTGGCGACCGGCACGAGGGCGGCCCGCTCTTCCTGCGTGGCGCCATGGAGGGAAACCGCGAGGTGAACCGGGCGCGCTTCATCCGCCAGCCGGATGATGCCGGGTACGACGCCGACGGTGCTCAGCGTGATTTTTTTCCCGCCCAGCGCGAGCCCGGTCGGATCGCACAGGATGTCGATGGCGGTCATCACCGAGTCGTAGTTGTGCAGGGGTTCGCCCATGCCCATGAGGACAATGTTGCGCAGCCGTTCGTGTCGTCCGTGGGGCGAGTGGCTTTGCGCCTGCGCGAGGGCGGCGCCGGGAGCAGCAGTGCGGAGAATGGCATCAACGTGCATGGCTTGGGCGACAATTTCGCCGGGCGTCAAATGACGGACAAAGCCCATTTGGCCGGTGGCGCAGAAGACGCAGCCCATGGCGCAACCGGCCTGGCTGCTGATGCACGCGGTCACCCGGCCGGTGTAGCGCATCAACACCGTTTCGATGCGGCGTTCGTCCGCGAGCGAAAGCAGATACTTGTGCGTAAAACCATCGCTGCTTTTTTGCTCGATCGCCACGGCCAGGCGGCCAAAAGAAAGTTCGGCTTCCGCTTTCGTGCGGAAACGGGCGGGAAGTTCCGGCATCTTCGCCCAGTTTTCCTCCCCGCTCAGATAGACATAAGCCCACAGCCGCGCCGCATGCACCCCGGGAAAGCCCCAGCGCGTGGCGAGCGCGAGCAGTTCGTCGCGGGTCAGGTCGTAGAAGTTGGTGGAAAGGGAAGCCATGATTGCAGGAGTTGCTTTAGGCCCCGCAGGTCGCGGCGTAAAGGGTGGAGGTCGGGTTTATCCGGAAGGATTTTTGCGCAGAACTTCTGGTCGTAAATGCGAGGTTCACCCGGGGAGCGAGCCGCCGAGCTACAGGTTGCCAGCGGGGAGTTTTTCCGAACACTTCCGGCCATGTCACCCAAAGCCATCCTCGCCGGCGGGAGCGGAATGCTCGGTCGGGCGCTTGCGCAAAAACTTGTCGGACTGGGTTGGGAGGTGGTCATCCTCACGCGCTCCCCCAAGGAGAATGCGACTGTTCGCGAGGTACTCTGGAATGCGGAAAGTGGTGGCGCCTGGACGGAGGAACTCGAAGGCGCGGCCGCGCTCGTGAATTTTTCCGGGCGGAGTCTGCAATGTATTTTTACGCTGGATAACTCGCGCGAAATCCTCGACTCCCGCGTCAACGCGGTGCGGGCCTTGGGCAAGGCGGTGGCAAAATGCAAAAAGCCCCCGGCCGTCTGGGTGCAATGCAGCGCCACCGGCTATTACGGCAGCAACGGACTGGGCCTGTGTTATGAGGACGCACCCGCCGGGCAGGATTTTCTGGCGGAGGTGTGCGTGCAATGGGAAGCGGCGCTAAACACCTTGGAATTGGCCGCGACCCGCCGGGTGGTGTTGCGCCTCGGCGTCGTCTTGGACACCCAGGGCGGCATTTATCCCCCGCTGGCGAAACTGACCCGGCGTTTTCTGGGCGGAACCGCGGGGTCAGGGGAGCAGGGTATTTCGTGGGTGCACCGGAGCGACGCTTTGGAAATTTTTCTCCAAGCGATGCAGCGGACCGGGATGACCGGGCCCTACAATGTGTGTGCGCCCGAGCCCGTCACCAATGCGGATTTTATGCGCGTCTTGCGGCATTCGCTGATCCGGCCGTGGACTCCGCCAGCGCCGGCTTTACTCATAAGATGGGTGGCCCGCAACGTCATGGAGATTGATCCCCAACTCATCTTGGGCGGGCGAAGTTGTTCGCCGGCGCGTTTGCAGGAAATTGATTTCCCGTTTGAGTTTCCCGAACTCGCGGGAGCGTTGCGCGATCTGGCGAAGTGGTAGGCGGGCGGTCCGCAGGCTGGTCCCGGCTGCTGCTGCGGTGAATTGAAAAGTTGCACCCCCGGGTGAGGGCCGTTCCGCTTAAGTCAGGAGCTATTTGTGCCGCTGCCTTCCTTTGTGCGTTCATTTTCCCTTTGGTTGCCCTGGGTGCTGCTGGTCGCCGCCTTGGTCGCGGGGGCTTGGCTGCGCCGGCGTCATCGGGCGGAATTGCGGGCGGCCCAAAACCAATCCGATGAAAAGCTGGCCACCGCGCAGATCACGCTCCGGCGGATCAGCCAGGCGGTCGAGAGCACCAGCGATGCGGTCGGCATCGGCGACATGGAGGGTAATTCGCTTTATCACAATCAGGCGCACATGCAGCTTTTCGATTATACCGTGGAGGAATTGAACGCGGTGCCGGAAGCGGGCGTGCTCTTTGCGGACAAGCGGATCGCGCAGGAAATTTTGCAGACGGTGAAGGCCGGCCGCTCGTGGCGCGGGGAAACGGATGTCATGACCAGGGCCGGGCAGAAAATACCCGCGTTCGTGCGTGCCGACATTATTCGTGATGAAGCCGGACAACCGGTTGGGATCTATGGGGTTTTTGCCGATGTGACCGAACGCCGCCGGATGGACCGCTTGTTGGAAGAGGAACGCGAACGTTTGAAGGTCACGCTCCAGTCCATCGACGACGGCGTGATCGCGACCGACATGGGCGGATGCGTGGTGCTGATGAATCCGGTGGCGGAAAAGCTGAGCGGCTGGACGCAGGCGGCGGCCAGCGGCTACCTGCTGCAGGAAGTTTTGCCTTTGTTAGACGAGCACTCCCGGCGTCCCTTGGAAAATCCGGCCCTGCGCATGATCCGGTCCGGCCGCGGCACCCGGTCAGTGCAGACCTTTGTGTTGGTAGGCGCGGACGGCACGGAGCGGTTTCTCACGGAGAGCACGGCCTTCATTCGCACCGGGAGCAACGGCGTGGCGGGAATCGTGCAGGTGTTGCACGACGTGACTGAGGAGAGGAAACGGTCGGCTGAGGCGGCCCGCGCGGGCAAACTGGAATCGCTGGGTTTGCTCGCCGGAGGAATCGCCCATGATTTTAACAACCTGCTGATGGCCATGGCGGGCAATCTCACGATGGTCCGGATGGACCGCGGGCTGTCGGCGCCGGTAACGCAGCGGCTGGGAGAAATCGACAAGATCGTCCTGCGCGCCCGCGATTTGACCGAAGGTCTCAAGACTTTCGCCAAAGGCGGCACGCCGCTGAAGAAGCGCACCCAACTGACCGCGATGATCCGTGAGACGGCCAGCCTGGCTTTGCAAGGCGTGCCCATGGAACTCGTTTGCGTGTTGCCCGACGACCTGCGCCCGGTCGAGGCGGATGAAAGCCAGCTGGGCCAGGTGGTGCATAATATCGTTCTGAACGGCGCCCAGGCGATGCCGCAAGGCGGCAAAATTACCATTACCGCCGCGAATCTCGATGAAGGCGGTGACCCCGCAGTCAAGCCGGGGGAACACTGGATCAAAGTATCCATTGCGGATAACGGGCCCGGCATCAGCCCCGAGGCCTTGCCCAAGATTTTCGAGCCCTTTTTCACGACGAAGCCCAAAGGGACCGGACTTGGACTCGCGACGTGCTATTCCATCATCGAGGGCCATGGCGGACGTCTGCGGGTGGAATCCACTCTGGGACAGGGCACGACATTTCATCTGTTATTGCCCGCCGCCTCAGCCCTAGCCACGAGGCAATGACGGGGCCCACGGCCACACGAGTGATACGAAATGAATCCGTTAGACTGAGATACAACGGGTCGGATTTTCCACGGAATAGTGCGGTCATTGTACAACCTCAGATCAGCATCGTTCTCCTCTGATTTTCGGGCTGTTCGTGGATTGTCCGGCTTCTCACTGCGCTCGGAACGTGGGCAATCAATCTGCATCGATCCGGCGAGAGCAGGCCCGGGGCGCATTGCGTTTTAGCGGGGCCCGGTCACCTTTTTAGCCATGATCGAGTGGGTTGCAAAATTTTTGCAGGCGTTTATTCCGCTGTTTGTGGCCATTGATCCGATCGGTCTGGCGGCGGTTTTTCTCGGACTTGGACAGGCGGTGGCGCCTGGGCGCCGGCAAAAAATAGCGCGACAGGCGACGTGGACCGGCGGGTTGGTCGCACTGGGTTTTCTATTTCTCGGGCAAACCGTCTTCAAGGCGCTGGGTATCTCGGTGAGCGATTTCCAAATCGCCGGCGGCCTGATTCTTTTCCTGATCGCCGCCCGGGATTTGATCCAGCCGGCGACCGAAGGAGAGAAATTGGCGGAAGATTTCGGGGTGGTGCCGCTCGGCATGCCGCTGATTGCCGGACCGGCTTTGATCACCACGCTGTTGGTGCTGGCGCAGAATCAAACCGTCGGTCTGGCGGTCACCCTTCTGGCGCTGGCCGCGAACCTGGCCATCGTGATTTTCACTTTGCGCTACAGCGAATGGTTTGGGCGGAAGGTCACTCCGACAGGAATGCGCGCCATCTCGAAAATTATTTCCATGCTGCTGGCCGCGATCGCCGTCAGTATGATCCGGCATGGACTGAAGGAGTGAAAAAAGCAGGACGAAAAACCGAAAGTGGACAAGCGTCGTGTCGGGTTGTGGTTTGGCGGTACTCGGACTTTGCCAGGAGTGCGTTTCGTCGACCCAGTTTGTCAGTCTGACCAAAGTGAAGAATTCCCGCTGGCGAAGATTCGTGGCCGTGAATCTTTCGCGGCGCGCGGAAGGATAGACCAGGAGGAGGAAGTTCAGAATCCGGGGGATTCATTTTCTCCGGGTCGTCACGGACTGGTTTTATCCCTGAAATGTCGTCAGCAGATCCGTGTAGATCTTTGCGGAGTCCACCAGATCTTTGATTCGGGCGCGTTCGTCCACCGCGTGATAATCGAGTCCGCTCGGGCCATAGCCGATGGTGGGGATCTTCAAAACCTGCGCGAAAAAGTGCATGTCGTTAAAGCCGGTTGAGACCATAAACTTGGCCGGGCGGCGGCGAATCCGGGACACGCTTTGCTGCATGGCGGCAAAGAGCGGGTGGGTCGGCGCGTGGTAGCACGAAAAATTATCGGATATTTTTTCGATGGTGATGCGGCAGTCCGGGATTTTCCTGGCGGCGGCTTTGAGGAAAAGCCGGAGTTCGCGTTCCACGGTCCGGATGTCTTCCACCGGCAGCACGCGACGGTCGATGGAGAAGCTGGCGGCGGCTGGCACGGTGTTGACCTTGCCGCCTTCCCCGGAGGCGAACACGCCGCCGAGATTGACGGTGGGATGCATGAGCTGTCCGTCGGGCGCGCGGAATTTGCGCGAGCCCAGCCGCCGCTTATAGGTCTCGAAGGCGAGCACGAGCGCGGACATTTTCTCCAGGGCATTGATGCCTTTTTCCGGCATGGAGCCGTGGGCGGCCCGGCCATGGACGCGGACGTTCAGCCACACCACGCCGTTGTGGCCGCAGCAAACGGCGTCGCCTTCCCCGCCCTCGCCCACCACGGCATAGTCTGCGCGGAGTTTGCCGTGTTTGGCCACCCAGCCGGTGCCCAGGGCGCTGTCCGTTTCCTCGTCAGCCGTGAAGGAAACCTCTACGTTGAAATTGGGCCGGACACCGCTTTCCCGCAGCGCCTTCAGGGCAAAGACAATGCTGGCGATGGCGCCCTTCATGTCGGCGGTGCCGCGACCGTAGATCCAGCCTTTCTCCACGGCCGGATTGAACGGGCCACCCTGTTTCCACTGGCCGGAAACCGGGACGACGTCGTAGTGCGCATTAAAGTGAAACGTTTTTTTCGCGCCCGTGTTCCAGAAGCCGATGACGTTGAAGCGGGGATAGTCGAGCAGCCCAGGCTGGGTCTTTTTTTGCAGCGCCCGTGGGATACGAATCCGGCGCGTCTTCAATCCCACGGCGCGCAAGGCCTCAGCCAGTAGCAGCGTGATTTCGCCATAATTTTCCCCGGGGGGATTGACCGTTCGTACCCGGATGATTTTTTGCAGGAACGCGGTAAGATCGACCTGATGGCGATCAAGGTAACTCGCGGGGGTGGGGGCGAAATTGGTTTTCGTGCTCATGATCTTTATCCCACCAGAGAAGCCGATAAGGCCAGGGAGAACGAGAACGATTAACGGCCGGGCCCGGTCGGGAGGCGGGTTTCCTGCAAGGTCGCACAAATCAGCGGTCTTCGCGACGCGAATCAAGGGTTGGTGGATGGCTCAGGCTGTTTCCGCCAGCGAATGCCGCAGTCGGAAAAGACGGCTGCGGGGTAAATTGCCGTTGCTCCGGCGCGGTTAATTTTGACAGGGCGGAATGCGGCCCCACGATAGTGGCACACATGGCCCTATCTGACATGCGAAAGGACTACGGAATTGCCGGGCTGCTCGAAAAGGATCTGGAGAAAAATCCGATTCGTCAGTTTGAGAAGTGGTTCCAGGAAGCCGAGGCGGCGAAGATCACCGAGCCCAATGCCATGACGCTGGCTACGGTGGGCCGCGATGGCCGGCCGGCGGAGCGCTCGGTGTTGCTCAAGGGCTGCGACGGGCGCGGCTTTGTCTTCTACACCAATTACGAGAGTCGCAAGGGCCGCGAGCTCGACATCCAGCCGCAAGCCACGTTGCTTTTCCCGTGGGTGGCCATGGAACGGCAGGTGACGGTTGAAGGCGTGGTCACGCGGGTGGCGCGGGAGGAAGCCGAGGCGTATTTTCACAGTCGTCCCCGCACCAGCCAGCTGGCCGCGTGGGCCTCGCCGCAAAGCACGCCGGTGGCGGGCCGGGCGGTCATCGAGGAAAGTTTTCGCGTGGTGGACAAAAAATACGAGGGCCGCGAAGTGCCGCTGCCGCCCCAGTGGGGCGGGTTTCGCCTCGCGCCTGAAACCGTCGAATTCTGGCAGGGCCGCCGCAGTCGCTTGCACGACCGCTTGCGGTTCCGTCGCGAAGCCGGCGACTGGGTGGTTGAGCGGCTGGCGCCTTGAGCCATGGTCCCTGTCGTGCAGCTTCCGGAAATTCCCGCCGTTCAGCGCGCCACTTTGGACGCGCTGTCCGCGCCGGCGCTCATCACCCGCGATAACTGGGAAAAAGGCGGGGTGGAAATGCTGTATGCCAACCCAGCCTTTTGCCGGCTGAGCGGCTATGAGCTGGAAGAACTGGCGGGCCAAAACACCCGGCTGCTGCATGGGCCAAAGACGGAGCTCACTCCCCTGCTCCAGGCCCGGCCGGCCCAGCAAAACAGCGGTGAAGGCTGGCTCTGCCGCAAGGATGGTTCGTCTTTTTTCGCGCGGTGGAATTTTAATCCGCTGACTGGAGCGGAGACGGCCCGCGGACAGCTGGTGGGGCTTTATCAAGATCAGTCCGAGATTAAGCGCCTCCGCGATGCGCTGCTGCAGTCGGGCAAACTCGACACCGTCGGCCGGCTCGCCAGCGGCGTGGCGCATGATTTCAACATCCTCCTCTCCATCATCAATGGTTACTGCGAAATCATGAGCCGCAAACTCTGCGGCGTGCCCGAAGCCAAGAAGGATCTGGATGAAATTCACCGCGCGGGAGTGAAGGCCTCGGCGATCGCGCGGCAAATCCTGGAGTTTACCCAGCGGCACGAGACCGAGATCAAGGTGGTGAATTACAATACGCTCATTCGCGAGATCACGGAAATCCTGCGGCGCGTGGCCGGCGACGAGATTGCAATGGAACTGCGGCTGACGTCGGGTCTGGGCAACACGCGCATGGACCCGACCCAGTTCCAGCAGGTGTTGCTCAACCTTTGTTTTAATGCCCGGGAGGCCATGCCCCGCGGCGGCAAGCTGACCATTCGCACCTACAATCACAAAGTGGCTGCCGACGCCGACCGTCGCGCCGCCGGGATGCGCGATGGATTATACGCGGCCATGCAGGTCACCGATACCGGCGGCGGCATGAGCCCCGCGGTCGTAGACCAGATTTTCGAACCGTTTTTCACGACCAAAACTTCCGGCACCGGTTTGGGTCTCGCAACGGTGCTTGGCATCATTCGCGAGTACGGCGGCTATATCGCCGTCCAGAGCACGCCCGGCCAGGGCACGACCTTTGAAGTTTTTTTGCGGGAGACCGCCGAGTTGGAACAAGCCTCGCTGGTCAAGCTGGCCAGTTTGCCCGCAACCAAGGGAACGGAAACGCTCTTGCTCATCGAGCAGGATGCGGTCCTGCGCAAGATGATCGCAGGCATCCTCGCCACCGATGGCTACACCGTGACCGATGTGCCCACGGCCGAGGCGGCCAGCCTGGCCATCGCCGAAAATAATTTCACGCCGCAGCTCATGCTGGCCCATTGTCGCAACAGGTCGGTGGCCGCCTTGATCGCCCAGTTGCACGCGAAGAATGCCGATCTCCGGCTGATTAATATTTCCGGCGAGTCGATCGCCACGCCCCTGCCCGATTTTCCGGTCAAGGCGGTGGTCCATTTGCCGAAGCCCTTTGCTCTCAGTCAACTGATGGTGAGTGTGCGCACCCTGCTGGATGCCGGCGCCCGGTGAAAATTCTGCGGGCCGGCGGAACATGACGACCTTGCATCTGCTTCCCCACCGCACGGCGGGTGCCGCTGAAAACATGGCGCTCGATTTCCTGCTCTTGCAGCGCAACCCGGAGTTCCGGCCCCGGTTTCGACATTACGACTGGCGCGCCCCGGCCTTTACTTTCGGTTTCAGCCAGAAAATTGAGTTCGTGCGCGGCCATCTCCCGGCCGGTGAACCTTTCGATCTTTGCCGCCGGCCCACCGGCGGCGGCCTCGTCGATCACCGCCATGATTGGACTTACGCGTTGATCCTGCCGCGCGGTCATGTGCTTTACGACGAACGCGCCTCGCAATCTTACCGCATCGTGCACGAGTGTCTTACGACCGCGTTAGTCGCGCTCGGCCAGCCGGCAGCCGTGAAGACGGTTTGTGAAACCGTGGAGCACTTTGATCCCAATGTGCGATCAAGGACTATGGCGTGTGATCGAGCGGCGGCAGTCCCCGGCGTCTGTTTCCAGCGCGCGGAACTTTACGATGTGGTGAATCAGCGCACGGGAATGAAAATCGCCGGCGCCGCGCAGAAACGAAACAAGCACGGCTTGCTTTTTCAGGGTTCGATTGAAAAAAATGGCGTCGCGGCGATTGACTGGGATGATTTCCACGCGCGCTTCACCACCGCTCTCGCGCAGGCATTTGGCGCGGAAGCCGTCGACACTCCCTGGCCCGACCTGAACGAGGAGGAGGCGGCCGGCCTGGTCGAACAATATTCGGATCCGCAGTGGATTGAATATCGGTGACGCCTCGCGCTACAGTTTCTGCTGAACCGTGCCCAGTGCCCGCAATCTTGGTGAGAGGAGACTGTAGATGTTGTGGTCGACGTGGTGGTCGTAGAGCCACTCGGCCCTGCGCAAGGTGCTGAGTTTGGTGAAGCCAAGTTTCTCGGGAATTTTTTGCGCGCGGAAATTGTCCGTCGCAGTGGCGAGGAGGAGCCGTTCGAGTTGCAGTTCGCCAAAAGCGTGATCGATCACCGCCCGGCAGCATTGCGTCATGATCCCCTTCCCCTCGCTGTCCGGGGCGAGCCAATAGGCGGGGAAACCATACCGTCGGGCCCAGTCGATGCGATTGTGGCCGATGATGCCGACCAATTTTCCGTCG
>JANYDX010000006.1 GCA_025363395.1 Verrucomicrobiota bacterium | reverse complement strand
CCCTTTTTCCGCCTCCGCACTGCCGGCCTGCAGGTACGCCAGAGCCAGCATCTCCGTCAGGCGTTTCTCGGCGGGGGTTCCGGCGCCCGCTTGCGTGCGGGCTTTTTCCAGCGGCTCGATAGCGGGGACTGGATCTGATTTCTCGAGGTAATATTGGCCCAGCAACCCCCGTGAGGCGACATCGACGGGAAACACCTTGGCGATCCTCTGCAGACATTTCACCGCCTCATCACGCTCTCCAGCGCTCCAGAGAATTTTCGCGAGGCTCATGTTCGGCGTATAAAGATATGGCTCCTTCTCCAGAATCTTCTGCAAAAGACCGCGCGCCAGTTTTTCGTCACCCAGACGGACGGCGACATCTGCGTAGGCGGTGAGGATCGGAATCGATTCCGGCAGCCGGGCGGAATATTCCGCCATCACGCGGGCCGCCTCCGCCAAGTCCGGCACCGCGATCAGTGAAGCCACCAGCAACGGACAGATTTTTTCGGGATCGCCGCCCTTGGCGAGTGCCTTGCGGAATTCCGCCACCGCCCCGACGTGATTTTTTGCGCGCGCCAGGGACCAGCCGCGGAGCATCTGGGGCGTCCAGCTCTTGGGATCAAGTTCCTCCACGCGGTCCAGAAACGAACGCGCTTCCTCCATTTGTCCCGTGAACAAATACTCCTCGAACTTTAGCTCCAGTCGCTGACTGTCGTAACAGTCGGCCAGCAGTGCATCCATCCAGGGATCGGAAAGCACCGGTTCGTGTTTTTGCTGGCTCCATTGCGTCATCGCCGCGGCGCGCTCCGTCTCACCCCGCCGGCTGAATAATTGGGCGAGCAAGGCGGCACCGGAGGTCGCCTCCGCATGAGCCGCCATTAATTTCTCCAGGCGGGAAACAGCAACCTCATCCTGTCCGTGCTGTAATTCAACCCGCGCCAGTCCGACCGAGGCCTGCGGATGATTCGGCTCCAGTGTCAGGACCGCAACGTATTCGTTCGCCGCCGCCTCTTCCTGCCCAGATTTGAACAACGTGTCCGCCAGGGCCATGCGGGCCGCCAGATAACTCGGTTCGTTTTTCAGCACAGCCCGAAGTTCGGTTTGCGCGCGTGCCAGGTCACCTTCGTTTTGCGCGAGGTCCGCCACATAATAATGATCCTGCGCGCTCAGCCCCGCCGCCGTAGCCGCAATGTGCTGATAACAGAGCTGCGCCTCAGGATAAAGCCGGTTGGCCTGATAGAGGTGGGCCAGCTTCCGCACCGCCTCGGTGTCGTCACCTCGAGACCGCACGCGCGCATGCGCGTCGTGGAGCTCTTGATTGAATTTTTCCGGAAAAGCCGGGTACCGCACTTCTGGCGGAAGCCGTGGACCGATTTTCCGTTTGCTCAGAAAAAAACCGGCGGCAATGCCGAGGCCAATGCCCAGCACGATAAGGCCTGTAAGGATCTGTCGGGGTTTCCGGGAATTTGCCATGCCGGGGCGAGTTTTCGGATTCGTCCAAGTCTGTCCACCGCGAAGAACGGACAAAGGGAGTCATGATGAGTTTGATCAAATGCCTCGCGCTCGCCTCAGGCGGCAAATTTGCCGGGATTTTTGCCGCGACACACCTGGATGCTCCCGCAGAAAAAATGGAATTCAGTTATCCTTCGCTTTATCTGCGATGGACAGGTCGGGGGGAAACTTGCACGATCTTATGGCATGCCAGCCCCTCGCCGTCTTGATGGATTTGCGGGTCAACACCTGGTCGTCGTTCCAAAACCGGTGCGCGACGCAGCGGCCAGACATGCCCTGCTCCGCGGGCTCCTCGTGACCGATGCCGGCTATTTTCCGAATGCTGAAGGGCATTTTGTCGAGCGAACCCAAGGCACTGCCACGCATCTGGTCATCGCCTGCCTGCGGGGCCAGGGTTGGGTGCGCACACGCACCGGGGAGCGCGCGGTGAGCGCCGGCGACCTCGTCTGGCTGCGGGCCAACCAAGCCCATTCCTACGGTGCCGACAGCACCGACCCTTGGACGATCGGATGGGTGCACTTCACGGGTGACGAAGCCGAGGCCTGGAGCAAACACATCGGATTCACCAGCGAGCCGGCCGCCATTTTAAGCCATGCGTCGGCCGAGGGTATCGCCGCCCTCAAGATCGAACAAATCTATCTCATCCTGGAAGTCGGTTACGCCGTGCCGGAATTGATCAGCGCGTCCCTGATGTTGCGCAGCGCGCTCAATCTCGCGGCCCACGCCGTGCGCACCGGCGGCCCCACGCGCTCGGCGTCCGAGCGGATTGCCGCGGTGCGGGATCATTTGCGTGAGAGCCTGGCCCAACCCCACCGGCTCGGGGCGCTCGCGGCGGCCGCCGGGCTATCGGTCCCGCATTTCTGCACCCTCTTTCGCCGGCTGACCGGATACGCGCCCATCGACTTTCTGATCCGTCACCGCGTCCAGGCGGCGTGCCGTCTGCTCGACACCACAGACCAGTCAATCGCGGCCATCGCGGCTGAGGTCGGTTACGAGGACCCCTACTATTTTACCCGCTGTTTCCGCCGCGTCATCGGCAGTTCGCCCCGGGCTTATCGAAGGATCACCAAGGGATGAAATTTCCGCAATCCAGCCAATTTTTCAGCCAGCCCCGGACTTTTATGAAGACAATTTGGCTAACTCGCCTGCGCCTGTTGCTTTTTTTGGGCGTGGTCACCTCATCGCTCGCGGCGTTTGCGCCGCTGGAAATCCACGATCTGCGCGTGGATGACATCAATTCACCGCTGGGCGTGGATTCGGCGGTTCCCCATTTTTCGTGGAAGCTCAGTGCGCCTAGCCACCAGCGTGGCGCCCGACAAACCGCCTGGCAGGTCCGCGCCGGTTCCAAGTCGGCTGAAGCAGCGGATGTCTGGGACAGTGGCCGGATCGAGTCCGGCGACCCCTTGAATATCGCGTACGCGGGCCGGCCGTTGCATTCGCATGAAAAGATTTTCTGGCAGAGCCGGGTCTGGGATGAATCCGGCCACGCTTCGGACTGGAGCACACCCGCGAGTTTCACGATTGGCGTGCTCGGCGCGGCCGACTGGCAGCCGGCTCACTGGATCACTGCCAGCGCATTGCTCAAGTGGCAGCGCACCAAACTGGGATTCTCGTCCGAGGAAACCGAAAATCCCGCCACAACGAAATGGGTGCAACTCGATCTTGGGTCGCCCCAGGCAATTGACACCGTGCGCCTTTATCCCGTGCGCCACACCGTGGTGGAAAATCTTGGCTTTGCCCAGCAGTTCAAACTCGAATTCTCGGATGACGCGGCATTCCTCCTGCCCGTCGTTGTGGTGGACAGCACTGAGGCAGATTTTGGGACATCGTGGAGCCGGTTGACCGAAATCCCTGCGTTCGGCGTAAGGGCGCGCTACGTGCGTTTCACGGCGACCAAACTGCCGGTCGAGGCAGGCAAGGCCCGCCTCGCGTTCAGCCAGATTGAAATCATCTCCCGCGGCCGCAATATCGCGATCGGGGCAACGGTCACGGCGAGCGATAAGCTGGAAGACGCCCAATGGAGTGCCGCCTCCGTGGTGGACGGCCTCGGCATTCCCGACACCAATCCACATGCGAATGAAACCTTGCGACTGCGCCGGGAATTCACCGTTCGCCCCAATCTCCGCCGCGCGATCCTGCACCTGTCCGGACTCGGCCACTATGCCCTTTCCCTCAATGGAGTGCAGCCCGACCTCGGCCTGCTCACGCCAGGCTGGACCGACACCGAAAAGACCGTGCTCTACGATACGCATGATATCACCGCCCTGCTTCACGCCGGCGCGAACGTCGCCAGCCTCGAACTCGCCGGCGGCATGTACAATGTCCAATCAGGCCGCTACACCAAATTCGTAACTCCCTTCCGTCCCCTCATCGCGCTGGCGCAACTCCGGCTCGAATACGCCGATGGCAGCACGGATCAAATCGTGACGGACTCCCAATGGCGAACCTCCGCCGGGCCGATCACGTTTGCGAATATCTATGGCGGCGAAGACTATGACGCCCGTCGGGAGCAACGCGGCTGGAATCAGATTGGTTTCGACGATCACACCTGGTCCCCCGCAGTCGAAGCCGCAGGGCCGGGGGGTAAATTACGTGGCGTCTCGCAAGCGTCACCGGCTTTCGGGAATTTCGAAACGCTGAAACCCATCAAAATAACCACGCTGCGGCCCGGCGTCTCGGTCTACGATCTCGGCCAGAACGCCTCGCTCATGCTTCACGCCCGCTGGCGAGGACCCGCGGGTTCGCAGATAAAAATCATTCCCGCTGAGCTGATTTTTTCGGATGGCTCGGTGGATTGCAGCTCCTCCTCGTCCGGCGGCGGAGCCTCCTGGAACTACACCTTTGGGGAAAACGACGGGGACGTAGAGTGGCGTCCGCAGTTTTTCTACCATGGAGCGCGCTATCTCCAGGTGGAACGCACGCCGGCTCAGCCCGGCGCTGCGCTGCCGGAGGTCGAATCGCTTGAAGGCATCGTCACCCATTCCGCTTCGCCGGCAATTGGCGAGTTCGCCTGCTCCGACGATCTCTTCAACCGCATCAATACCCTGGTTCGCTGGGCGCAGGCCAGCAACCTCGCGCACGTCATCACCGATTGTCCGCATCGCGAGCGGCTCGGCTGGCTGGAGCAATACCACCTGAACGGCCCGGCGCTCCGCTATGGCTGGGACCTGGGACGGCTGTATAAAAAAGGATTCGACGACATGGCCGACGCCCAGCGCGCTGACGGTCTGGTGCCGAGTATCGCGCCGGAATTCGTCAAATTCAGCGGTGGATTCCGCGACTCCGCCGAGTGGGGCAGTTCGCTCATTCTCGCCGCGTGGCAACAGTATGTCTGGACCGGTGACGACACCCCGCTACGCGAACACTACGACGCGATGCGCCGCTATTTCGACTACCTTGGCACGACCGCGAAAAACCACCTCATCAACCACGGGCTCGGCGACTGGTACGATATAGGTCCGAAAAAACCCGGCCGCTCCCAGCTGACACCCATCGCGCTGACCGCCACCGCCATTTATTATGACGACGCGATCACGCTCGCCCAAATCGCCCGCCGCCTCGGGCGCGAGACTGCTGCCCTCGCGTACCTGACCCAGGCCGCAAAAATTAAAGCAGCCTTCAATGAAGCCTTTTTTCACCCCGACACCGGTCGGTATGCCACCGGTTCTCAGACCGCCCAGGCCATGCCGCTCGTCTTCGGGCTGGTCCCGGATGGCAAACGGGACGCGGTGATTGCCGCGTTGACCAGTGAAATTGAAAATGGGGGCAATGCGCTCACCGCCGGTGATGTCGGCTACCGCTATTTATTGAGCGCCCTCGCCGACGCCGGCCGTTCCGATCTGATTTTCGCCATCAACCATCAATCCGAGAAACCCGGCTACGGCTATCAACTGGCGCACGGCGCCACGAGTCTCACCGAGGCGTGGGATGCCTCACGTGAGTCCTCGCAAAATCATTTTATGCTGGGGCAGATCGTAGAATGGTTTTACGGGGATCTCGCCGGTCTCACCCCCGATCCGGAGTCCGCCGGTTTCGGACGTGTCATCATCCAGCCGCAGCCAGTCGCCGGCATCGACTGGGCCAGGGTGCGCTATGAATCACCGCGCGGCCCGATCGCGATCGAATGGCGGCGCGCCGGTGGCCGCTTTACGCTCAGTGTTGACCTTCCGCCCAACGTCACCGCGCTTGTCATCCTGCCGGGCAAACCGGGCGAAGCTGTCCTCGAAGGCGGACGCCCAGTGGAAAAGGCGTCGGGGATAAATCAAGCCGCAGGACAGCCGGGCCGGTTTGCAATCCAGTCGGGTCACTATGAGTTTCAAACGGCCGATGTCGCGGCGCCCTAAACGCAATTCCGCCATTCGTACGCTTTCCACCCCTGATCCATTCGCGATGAAAAGATTTCTCTCTCGCTCACTCCTCCCCCTGCTGCTCCTGGCCGGGGCGATCCCGGTCGACGCGGTCGAACACGCCGGCACGATTGCCGCGAAACCACTTTTCCGTGATCCCGTTTATGACGGCGCCGCCGACCCGGTGGTCGTGTGGAATCCGCAAAAAAAATGCTGGTGGATGTTCTACACAAACCGACGCGCCAATGTCGCCGGCCTTTCCGGAGTCGCCTGGGTGCACGGCACACCGATCGGAATCGCCGAGTCGGCCGACGGGGGCGCCACCTGGACCGCAGCAGGCACCGCCGAGATCACGCTGCCCGCCGAACTCGGCGGAGCGACTCCCACCTGCTGGGCCCCGGATGTCCGCACGAGTCCCGATGGCGTTCATCACATGTTTCTCACCACCGTTCCCGGCATTTTTGAAGACTGGCAGCATCCGCGCACCATCGTTCACCTCACCAGCACTGATCTGCGCAAATGGAATTTTGCCGCGGCGCTCACGCTGGGCTCGGATCGTGTGATCGATGCCTGTGTCTGTGCCGTGCCGGCTGGAGGCTGGCGCATGTGGTACAACAACGAACGCGACCACAAATCCATTTATTATGCCGACAGTCCCGACCTGAAAACCTGGACCGACCAGGGCAAGGCCGACGGCGTCGGTGACCGGCCAGGCGAAGGACCCTTTGTTTTTCAATGGAAAGGGCATTCCTGGATGCTGGTCGATTTGTGGAAGGGCCTCGGAGTCTATCGTTCCGACGACCTGTTGCACTGGACTGCCCAGCTGGGCGATCTGCTCGGCACACCCGGCACCGGACCGGACGACAAGGTCAACGGCGGCCATCCCGGAGTCGTGGTGAGTGGAGACCGCGCCTATCTGTTTTACTTCACGCATCCCGGTCGTTCCGGTACGATCAGCCCGCAGGACAAGGACACCACGGAGTTGCGCCGCAGTTCCATTCAAGTCGTCGAGCTGACCGAAAAAGATGGCATCCTCAGCGGCGATCGCGACGCACCGACTTATATCAATTTGCTTCCGCCCTCGTCCGCCCAATAAAATTCCTCCCATGAAATGTCTCTTATTTTTCTGCTTGCTCGCCGTGTCCGTCGCGGCGGCGGAATTGCCTGTCGTCAAAATCAGCCGCACCGCCGAGCCGATGCAGACGGGAAAATTTGAACCGACGTGGGAATCGCTGAAGCAATATGAAACCCCCGCGTGGTTTCGCGACGCGAAGTTCGGCATCTGGGCGCACTGGGGGCCGCAATGCCAGCCCGAGCACGGCGATTGGTATGCGCGCTTCATGTACATGGAGAAAGTCCCGAGCTGGGCCCCGCACGATTACGAATTTCACCGGCAGAAATACGGCCCGCAATCGCAGTTCGGGTTCAAGGATGTCATCAACACGTGGAAGGCGGAGAACTGGAATCCGGAGGCGCTGATCGCGCTCTACAAACGCGCCGGGGCCCAATATTTTTTCGCGCTCGGCAACCACCACGACAATTTTGACCTGTGGGACTCCAAGTATCAGCCGTGGAACGCAGCGCACATCGGTCCGAAGCAGGACTTGATTGCGCGCTGGGCGAAGGCCGCGCGTGCGCAGGGACTGCGCTTTGGTGTCAGCCTGCATGCCGCCCATGCGTGGACCTGGTACGAATCCGCGCAAGGCGCCGACGCCACCGGTGAATTTGCCGGGGTGCCTTACGACGGAAAGCTGACGAAGTCCGATGGCAAGGGGAAGTGGTGGGAAGGGCTCGATCCGCAGGATCTCTATGCGCAAAACCATCCGAGAAGCGCGCATCCCGAGGATCCGGCCGCCATTCACGGCCAGTGGAACTGGGACAATGGAGCGAGCCTTCCGGACCAGGCGTATTGCGACAAGTTCTACAATCGCACCCTCGATCTCATCAACCGCTACCAGCCCGACCTGATTTATTTCGACGACACCGCCCTACCCCTCTGGCCGGTGAGCGACGCTGGTCTCCGGATCGCCGCGCATTTCTACAACCGCAACATGCAGGAGCACGGCGGAAAACTGGAAGCCGTGCTCTTCGGCAAGATTCTCGACGAGGAGCAACGCAAGGCGATGGCGTGGGACATTGAGCGCGGACAGAGCAACCGGATCGAACCGCAGCCGTGGCAGACCGACACCTGCATCGGCGAATGGCATTACCAGCGCGGGCTCTTCGAAAAGCACGGCTACAAGAGCACCAAGACCGTGATCCAGACGCTCGTCGATGTCGTGAGCAAGAATGGCAACCTGCTACTCAACATTCCGGTCCGCGGCGACGGGACCATTGACGACGATGAATTAAAAGTTGTCGAAGGCATCGCCACATGGATGGAAGTAAACCGGGAGTGCATTTTCGGCACCCGTCCCTGGAAAATCTGCGGCGAAGGCCCGGCGCTGGAAAATGCCGCGCCGCTCACCGCGCAAGGTTTCAATGAGGGCAAAGGCGCGCCGCTCACCGCGGCAGACATTCGCTTTACCGTGAAAGGAAACACCCTTTACGCCATCGCCCTCGGTCAGCCGACGCTGCCCCTGCACCTCAAATCACTCGGAACCACCGCGGCGTTATTGGATAAATCCATCACCAGCATCCGCCTGCTCGGCAGCGAAGAGACCGTCACGTGGTCGCAATCGTCCGAAGCCCTGGAAATCCTTCTTCCCGCAAAGCCCGCCGGCGACATCGCCGTGGTCTTCGCGATCGCCTTGAAATAATCCGCGCGCAAACAATCGACGAAATCCACCATGATCCGCTGCTCCACCCTGCTCCTGTGTGTCCTGCTACCTCTTTCGCTTTCTGCCGCCGAACGCTGGGATGCGCCACACGCCGCCAATCCGATCCTGCCCGGATATTACGCGGACCCGTCACTGGTGCAGTACGACGGAAAATATTATATCTACGCCACGCTCGACCCGTGGGGCGGCAAGACTCTCGGATGCTGGGAATCACCTGATTTCAAACAGTGGACCTATCGCGAACTTAACTGGCCGACCAAGGCCGCCTGCACCAGCCCGACTTCGGGCGGTTCGATGGTCTGGGCTCCGTCGGTGGTGCGCGGCGTGGATGGGAAATTCCACATGTATGTCTCGGTCGGCAGCGAAGTCTGGACCGGGATCGCCGATCATCCCCTCGGGCCCTGGCGCGATGCGCACGAAGGCAAGCCGCTCATTCCCGGCAATTACAAACCCGGTTACCACATGATCGATGCCGAGGCCTTCGTGGACGATGACGGTGCCGCCTACCTTTACTGGGGCTCCGGCTGGGACTGGAAAAACGGCCGCTGCTTCGCCGTGAAATTGAAAGCCGACATGGTCACCTTCGACGGCGAATCCAAGGATGTCACCCCGGGAAATTATTTTGAGGGCCCGTTCATGTTCAAACGCGACGGCCGCTACTACCTCAGCTACTCGCAAGGCGTGACCATCCGCGACACCTACCAGGTTCATTATGCCACGGGCGAATCGCCGCTCGGCCCGTTTACCGAAGCGGCGAACAGCCCGATGCTCGTCACCGACAAGGCGCGCGACATCATCAGTCCCGGTCATCACGCGCTCTTCAATCATGACGGCCACACCTACATTCTTTATCACCGCCACAGCGTGCCATACGTGCCCGAGCAGGCGTTCCGCCAGACCTGTGTCGATGAAGTGAAATTCACGAGCGACGGCCTCATCGCGAAAGTCATTCCGACCCACCGCGGCCCGCCGTTTGTGCAAGGCCGCGAGCCCTCCGGCAATCTGGCCGAGGGTGCCGTGGCCACCGCGTCGTCCGAACTGGACGCACTCCACAGCGCAGCTCGCGTCATCGACGACAACTACGCCACACACTGGACTGCGGCCGCCGGCTCGACCAACAACTGGCTGCAACTCGATCTTGGCGCGGCGAAAAAAATCTCCCGTGCGGAAATTCGTTTTGAGTATGCGTGGAAAAAATACGCGTTCGCCCTCGAAACTTCTTCGGATGGAAAAAATTGGAGCATGCTCGCTGACCACCGCACCGCCGGCGTCAGCGGTTCCCCGCAAATTGTCAGCGCAACGGCCGAATGCCGTTATTTGCGTTTAAGTTTTCAAGACACCGCCGGCGGCGAAGCGCCAGCGGTCGTGGAGTGGGCGGTTTACTGATCGACCATGCGCATACGGGCGTCGCGAGAGTCGCAACCGCCGCCAGGATCCTTGTGGGTCGCGGCGCCATCGCTTAAGAACCCAC
>JANYDX010000004.1 GCA_025363395.1 Verrucomicrobiota bacterium | reverse complement strand
TGGGGCAGACACGCCGGTTCGCGCCCGATACTTGAAGCACCTCAGGTGAAGAGTGCGGAAAGCTTGCCTGCTCGGGCCGGGCAAATCGTTGTTCCCCACCAGAACGCTCAGGGGCAATCGCTCGGCCGGAGTTTTGCCGGGCAATGGGAAGATTGGCAAAGCCGCCCGCGTACTCCGGCGACCGAACGCGACGCGGAACAGGCATTGCAGGATCTCGCGCGACGGGACCCGGTTCGCGCCATGGCTTTGGCGTTGAGCGAAGCCAACGGGATGTTGCGCGAACGCCTGCGCAATGCGGTGTTGAAAGGATGGGCGGCCTCGTCCCCGGAGAAGGCGGCCGATTGGGCACTGGCGCTTCCCTCGGCCGATCGACGCCCGGCACTGGTGGCGGTTTTTAGCGGGGCTGCGGGGCGCCCTGCCGAGGCGGCGCTGTTAGGGAAAAAGTTGTGCACGCAGATCCCAGCGGAAGCTGGAGATTACGGCCAGTTGCTGATCTCGGCTCTGACCGAATCAGGCGCGTATGAAACCGCGGCGGATTTCGCGCAGGAGGATGAGTCGGAGCATGGACCGGCCTGGCTCAACGCCGCCTATTATCAATGGGCGATGCGGCAGCCAGAATCGGCGCTGAAAGCGTTCGGTGGGATCTCTGATCCTGCGGCCCGCAGCCACGCGTTCCTCGGCCTGACCGCCGGTTGGGCCGAGGCGAATCCCGCGGCGGTGGCCAGCTATGCATTAAATCTTCCGGCCGGTTCTGACCGGGCGGAGGCCTTGGGGCAGATGCTTTCGCAATGGGCCACCCGTGATCCCCTCACGGCTTCCGAATGGATGCTGAAGAATTTAAATCCATCGACCGATCTCGATGGCGGGGTGGCCGCCGTAGCCTCGCTCCCGAGTCTGGTCAGTCAGCGTCCCGAAATTGCGGTTGGTTGGGCGGAAAGCATCGCTGATCCGGCATTGCGCGTTTCCACCCTGACGACGGTGGCGCGGCTGTGGTCACAGCGCGACCTGGACGGCGCGCGCCGTTATGTGCGATCCGCCAGTGCACTTTCGATTGAGGAGAAGGAGGCGCTGGGCCTCGGGCTGACGACCGGACCATAATCCTAAATTCCGGAGCTCTCCGGATCTTTTTAGCCGGGGTTACTCTAATCCTCTCGGATGCAGCAAGATGCAAAGAGAAGTGCCGTCTCAAATACTTTATCGGCGAGATGAATTGCGTGAATTTGTATTTAATTGGATATCGGTGAGCATTCGTGAAATCCGTTGTTTCAACTGTGGCTTCACAAGCGCCGGCGAATTCGGAAACTCGCGGGGTTTGAGGGCTTCCCGCGCACGAAGCAGCGGTGGAAAAGAAGTTTGAAAACACGCCCAACTCCAGCGCCTGCCGCAAAAAAGGACAGGGCTTGGAAGCCATGTCCTGGGATTGACCGAGATCGATTGAAGCGGTCCAGTTACTTGAATGCATCCAGCGCCACGGTGGGGCGACCGTTCGAACCGAAGGCGGCCTTGGTGTACCCCTGCCAGTTATTGTAGCTCTCAGGTTCCCAATAGAAAACGCCGAGACCTTTGCCGCCAGATACCGCCTTGGTCTTCGCGATGATATCGGTGAGGAATGATTTGGAGGTCGACGCAGCGCTGGCGTCCAGGCCGACCTCGGATACCATGATCTCTTTGCCGTAGCGGGCGACCATGTCGTTCATGTTGGTCAAGGCCTGGCTGTTCAACGTGGCCCAGTTGGATGTGGTCGGGTAAAGCGAAAGGGCGATCACATCGTATTTGGCGCCGTTGGCTTTCAAGCCGTCAAACATCCACCGGAAGAGCGAATTGTCGTAACCGTTGGAGATATGCACGATCACCTTGGCGTTCGGAAAATTTTGTTTCACGCCGTTGTAGCCGCTGGTGATCAGGCCGGCGAAATTGGCCATGCTGGTGGAGGCTTTGCCGTCGTTCCAAAGCATGCCGTTGTTGGTTTCGTTGCCGACCTGGACCCATTCCGGAGTCACGCCCGCCGCCTTGAGGGCCACCATCACGTTGGTCGTGTGTTGCCAGACATCCGTGTAGAGCTGGCTGATGCCATGGCTCGACCACGCGGCCGGTTTGGTCTGTTTGCCGGGATCAGCCCACGAGTCGCTGTAGTGAAAATCGATCATGATGCGCAGGCCGAGATTCTTGGCGCGCACCGCCATCTTCACGACATCGGCCTGGTTGCACCAGCCGCCGGAGGGATTCACCCACACGCGCAGGCGGATGGAATTCATGCCGACGCCCTGCAACACCTTCAGGCAATCCTGTTGGGTGCCGCTGGAGTTGTAGAATTTGATGCCGCTGGCTTCCATCTGGGAGAGCCAGCCGACGTCGGAACCTTTGGCAAAAACGGCGGCCTGAACGGAGGTGGCGAACAACGGGATCAGACAAGCGAAGGCCAGCTTCGCGACGTAACGGGGTAGCTTCTGAAGCAATGTGATTTTCATTGTTGGGGCAGGGAAAGCGTTGGAACCGGCACAGCCTGAGATCTGCGGCATTCGCGGGGGGTAAAAAAGTCGCAAAACAGTAACTGCGGCAATAGCTACACTTATTATTAAAAGTGCAAGAGTATTATTACAAGTAAAACAGTTTAATACAGCTTTCGAAGTTAAAAGTGGGTTCTGACTTGGGTGAGGGAAGACCAGTGCTAGGTCGCCATCGCAGAGAGGGACTGACAGGGTCAGGCGCCTGCGGGAAAATCCGTGGATTGGAAATTGGCCGTGGTCAGGGTACTGAAAGGAGAAGCACGGAATCCAACCGCTGGCTGGGCAATTTGCAGGAAGTCAGCTGGAAGGTGGCTGCCCGGACCCGCGCGCCGAACTTGGTACCGCTCAAAAAACTTAGCGTAATCTCAACCCCCAAAAGCCTAACCCTGTTTCTTCACTTTGAAAAACGGTCGATGTTGAGCCGAGAAAGCACATACGACGCTCGTTGCGGCCCCATTCGAGGCTACGAATATAAGGTCGCGAGCCTGCATTTTTTGTGAGGACAAAGGCGAGCACCCACTCACTTTTTTGGTTATCAGGGGGGGCGAAATGTTCAGCCAATTCTTTGGATGATAACATGGAGATTTTTGTCAGGTGATCGATTGTTGTCGGACACTAAGGCGCGAAGCCCGTCGTTGTCTTTAGTCCGCGGTAGGCCTTTTGCCTTTAGTGGCTCCGTACAGCCAACGCAGCTACGATGACCATCGTCATTAAGATAAGCGTGCCGAGGATCCACTGCAGAAATGGCGCGGCCCGCACAGCGCGAGCCCACACCAGCATCGCGGACAAGAAACCGACATTGGTGGCACCATGAACAACGGGGTTCTTGGTCAGCAGGACGCTCAATCCGCAAAGAAGCGACGCTGCAGAAACAAGGGTCATGATGGGGACAAATCTTTTTTCCGGGATTGGTCCGAACATTTTTTGAACTTCGGGGATAGTCATTGTGAGACCTGCGTTGGCTAGATCAACGTTTCAGCTCGGCAACGCCCGCCGGGCGGGCGAGCCGTCTCTTTTGAATAACTGGGCCATGTGGAGCGTGAACATGATCGACGATTTAGTGAGATCAAGGGCGTTGCGTCGTGGATGACTGGTTCGACCTAATCTTGATGGGAAAACGGTAGAGCATCGCAGTGCTCAATGTGCCATCAGTATTTAGGTCGATCCCAATTCCTGTGAGATCGAATTCGACGTCATCGCCGATTCGAAACGGGTAGTCATCCGACGACCAAATCAACAATTCCTTTCCCTTGAGTGCCTCCGGTTCTGCAATCGTCATATAAGCCTCACCAAAGATGATAAACGGCTTTGAACCAGTGAGGCCGGAAAAACTAATGGTCCGAATTTTGCCCGCTACAATACCAGCCGGAATACGTGTCCTTTGTTGAGAATTAGGCACTGCACAACCGCAAAGGATTGCGCCCAGAAAGATGGGTAGAATCGCACTCTTCATCTCGCGTCGAACAGTGTTACCACGACTCGAAAATGAGGCTTTTGCTTTCGAGGTAATTTGGAGGATGAAATTGCTCCATTTGTTTAGCGGCAATCTTTGATTTGGGGTTGGCGGCTCCGACGTATATTCCCCGAGTTTCCGCCGAATCGACGGATAGTCGTTCAGAGCATGGGATTCATTGTTGCCCAGACGGTTTCGGCGACGATTTCGTGGCCACGAGGGGTAGGGTGAATGCCGTCGGCCTGGTTCAAGCTGGGGATGCCACCGACGCGTTCGAGCAGAAAAGGGATAAGCGCGATGGAGTTTTCCTGGGCGAGCGCGGGGTAAATGGCGGCAAATTTTTTGGTGTAATCAGGACCCAGATTGGTGGGGAGCTGCATGCCGGCCAAAATGATTTTTATGTCCGGATATTTTTGGCGGAGACGGTCGATCATCTGCTGAAGGTTCGCGTGAGAAGTTTCGGTGGGGATTCCGCGCAAACCGTCGTTGCCGCCCAATTCGATAACGAAAATGTCCACGTGTTGTCGCAGGATCCATTCCAGCCGCCGCAAACCTCCAGCCGTGGTTTCGCCACTCAGACCGGCATTGACGACCCGCCACTGCAGTCCGGTCGCATCGATTTTTTTTTGGATCAACGCGGGATAGGCGTCATCGGGATCGACTCCATACCCGGCGGTGAGGCTGTCGCCGAAAAACACGATAGTCTTGGCCTCCGTGGCCAAAAGGCGGCCTGCCAGGCACGCGAACAACAGGGATAACATCAACCAGCATTGGTTTTTGCGCTTTGGAGGAAGTTCGCTCTTGTTCAGGTCCATCGTGTCTCAATCAACCAGTGTTCAAAATATCCTGAAAGTCGAGCGACTCGCCAAGACCTACGCGACTGCAGCGGGTCCACTAACTGTCTTGCACGAGGTGTCATTTGTGATCGATACCGGCGCCACCTGTGCGATCGTCGGTCCGTCGGGGAGTGGCAAAACCACCTTGCTCGGCCTGTGTGCCGGGCTGGATCAGCCGTCACACGGCAGTGTGGCGATCGAAGGTCGCGAGATCGGTGCGCTTTCCGAGGATGAGCGGGCGCAGGTGCGCAACGAATGCGTGGGCTTTGTGTTTCAGAATTTCCAGCTGATCCCAACCCTGACAGCCTTGGAAAATGTCCTCGTGCCGCTCGAATTGCGCGGGGGCTTCGTGAAACCGGACGAGGCGGTGGCGCTTTTGCAGCGCGTGGGGCTGGGCGACCGGTTGGAGCATTATCCGACGCAACTTTCCGGTGGTGAACAGCAGAGGGTGGCCCTGGCCCGCGCCTTCATCAACCGCCCGCGGATTCTTTTTTGCGACGAGCCGACCGGCAATCTCGACGGGGAGACTGCGACCGCCATGGTGGATTTGATTTTTGGCCTGAACCGTGAGCGCGGGACGACCCTGGTGCTGGTGACGCACGACCTCGAACTCGCCCGCCGCACGCAGCGCATCATCCGGCTTCGCAGCGGAGCGGTCATTTCCGACGAAAAGCTTTAGCTCATTAAACTGAGCAACAATCTGGGCCACCACGAAACACACCAAACACACGAAAAAGAAAATACGATGAGCCAGATTATCTATCCAGAACAGTCTTACAAAATCATGGGGGCCTGCTTTGAAGTCTATAAAGAAAAGGGCTGCGGCTTTCTGGAAGCGGTTTTCCAAGAATGCTTGGAAATGGAGTTCGGTGATCAAGGTATCCCATTCGTGGCGCAGCAGAAATTGAACCTGACTTACAAAGGACGACCACTGAAACAAACCTATGCACCCGATTTTCTTTGCTACAGAAATATCCTCCTCGAAATCAAAGCTGTCTCACATCTCATGGATGAACACCGCGCGCAGGTGCATAACTATCTTTGCGCGACAGGGTGCCGGCTGGCGCTGTTGGTGAATTTTGGCCACTATCCCAAAGTTGAATCCGAGCGCATCGCTCTTTGACCGTGAATTCTTTCGTGTGTTTAGTGTGTTTCGTGGTGACCACCTCCGCATGAGCTTCATCCTCAAGATGGCTTGGCGGGATACGCGGGCTTCGCGGAGGCGGTTGCTGCTGTTTTCGCTTTCGATCGTGCTCGGCGTAGCGTCGCTGGTCGCGGTCGGCTCCCTCGGCGAGAATCTGCGGTCGGCGATCGAGGAGCAGACCAAAACCCTGTTGGGCGCCGATTTGGTCGTGACCTCCCGCGCCCACCTCGACGCCGCGGCCCAAAAATTTGTTGCCGGACTGGGCGGGGAACAATCGGAGGAAGTAACGTTTAATTCCATGCTGGTGGTCCCCAGCGCGAACGGGCGGACACGGCTCGTGCAGGTGCGGGCTCTGGCTGGCGGATTTCCGTTCTATGGAAATTTTGTGACTGCTCCGGCAGGTGCGCGATCTGCGCTCGCGGTTGGGCTCACGGCCGTGCTGGAGGAAAGTTTGATGGTGCAATTTGCGCTCAAGCCCGGGGACAAGATCAAGCTCGGCAGCACCGAGTTTACCCTGGCGGGCAGCCTCAAGGAAGTGCCGGGGGAATCGGCCGCCGTGGCGACACTGGCGCCGCGGATTTTCATTCCGCTCGCGGCCGTGCCCGCCACCGGTTTGCTGAAAGAGGGGAGTCTGGCTCGCTACCGCGTGTATTTCAAATTTCCCGGAAGCCGGGATGTCGAGAAACTCGTGTCTGACATGCGCACTCGTTTTCGCGAACTGCGGCTCAACTTCGACACCGTCGAGGAGCGCAAGCGCGAACTCGGACAGGCGATTCGAAATGTGAATTCATTTTTGAGCCTCGTGGGTTTTGCCTCGCTCTTCCTCGGGGCGATCGGGGTCGCGAGCGCGATTCAGGCGCATATTCGCCTGAAGATCCCGACCATTGCGGTGCTGCGATGCCTTGGCGCGTCGGCCCGCACCAGTTTTTCCATTTATCTGATCCAGGGACTGGGCCTGGGTTTGATCGGTGCGGGAGTGGGTTCGTTGTTGGGGCTCGCAGTGCAGCTGGCCCTGCCGGGTTTGCTGAAGGATTTTCTGCCTTTCGCCTTTGAGTTTTCTGTCTCGTGGGCGGCGCTGGGCCGGGGGTTGGGCGCGGGGCTAGTGGTCAGCGTGCTTTTTGCTTTGCTGCCTTTGCTCGAAGTCCGGCGCGTCTCGCCGCTGTTGACGCTGCGGTCCGCGGTCGTCGAGAACGGTGGCAAGCGCCGGGACTGGGCGGAGTACGTCCTCTTCGGCGTAATCGCGGCGGTGATCTTTGGCTTTGCGATCTGGCAAACCGGCCGCTGGCGGTGGGGCGTGGGCTTTGGCTGCGCGCTGCTGCTGGGCTTCGGCGTGATTGCGGGTCTGGCGAAGGCCATCTCGTGGCTAGCGCGGAAATTCACGCTGCGCGGCCTGCCGTTTGCGTGGCGCCAGGGAATTGCCAATCTGTACCGTCCGAACAATCGCACGCTGCTGCTGCTGGTTTCGCTCGGCATGGGCACTTTCCTCATGATGACGCTTTATCTCTCGCGGGACACGCTCCTGGGCCAGTTGCGCGTGGTTGGTGGCAACGAACGACCCAATCTCATGCTGTTCGACATTCAGGACGATCAGGTGGAACCGTTGACCAAAATTTTGCAGGAGAACGGCGCCCCAATGAAGCAGCAGGCGGCGATCGTGACGATGCGCATTGCCTCCATCAAGGGCACGAATGTGGCCGACCTGCTGAAACGCGGGCAGTCGCGACTGCCCGCGT
>JANYDX010000555.1 GCA_025363395.1 Verrucomicrobiota bacterium | reverse complement strand
CGCCGCCCGGATCGGTTTTTGCCGGTTCTTCTGTCCAGCGATACGCGGCCGAATCCGGTCGGGTCCTGCCGGCGTCTGCGTATGTCGCCACGGAAGGCCAGCCCGCGGACGCGCGCCTCGCCGGCACGGTGTTCGAGCACTACCCGCAATTGGAAAATTTCCTTCTGGCGGCAGCGTGGTGGCGTCAGGCCGGGCTGTCCGAGGCGAAGCTTTATCTCGCCGCGCGCAGTTTCCGGCTGGGCCAGCATCGCCTCGCGAAAGTGGGGGAGCGCCGGGGAGTCACGTTTTGGAACGATTCCAAAGCCACCAATTTCCACGCGGTGGAAGCGGCGCTGTCGACGTTTGCGGCGCCGGTGTTCTGGATCGGCGGCGGCAAGGCGAAGGGTGGGGATCTGGCTGGGTTTGCGGACCGGATCACGGGCAAGATCCGCCATGCCTTTTTGATCGGCGAGACGCAGCCGGCGCTTTCCGGCCTCTTGCGCAGCCACCAGTTGCCGGTAACTCCCAGCGGCAGTTTGGAGGAAGCGGTTCGAGGCGCCTTTGCCCAAGCCGGGACCGGCGATCACATTTTACTCAGTCCGGGCTTTGCGAGCTTCGACATGTTTCGCGGTTATGACGACCGCGGCCGCCAGTTCGAAAGCCTTGTGGAAAACCTGTGAATAACTCTCATTTTTAGATAGCAAATCACCAACCCTGCCTCTCATATTCCCGCCATGAAAATTCTCCAGATCTTCGGAGCTGTTGTCGCCGTGCATCTGCTCGCGTTTATCTTTATTTTTGCCAGCCCCGGCTGCCAGTCCGGTCCGCGCAATGTGCCGACTCCTGACGCCACGCTCCCGGTTGAATCCGCGCCCGCGCCGATTGCCTACAATACCAATGCCGCGCCGCAACCGGTCGATCTCGGTACCGCGTCCTCGTATTCCTCCTCGCCTTACAATCACAATTTCCCGACGCGTCCGGGTTCGCCTGCCGCCGCGGCCGTGGCCCCGACCCGCATGACCGAGGAGGTTTCTCCCGTCACCACTTACACGGTGGTCAAGGGCGACAGCCTTTGGAGCGTCGCCAAGAAAAACCACCTGAGTGTTTCCGAACTCGCCAAGGCCAACAGTCTTCCCACCGGTGCGGCTTTGAAGCCCGGAAAAAAAATCATGATTCCGGGCAAGCCGGTGGCCGCAGCGGCGGCGAAGGAAGTTCCCTTGGCCGCGGCCAATGGCAAAGCGGCGGACAAATCAGCGACGTCCGGTGTCGTCAACGAAACCGTGAAGCACACCGTGCAAAATGGCGAAAGTCTCGGCGTGATCGCCCGCAAGTACCAGGTCTCGGTCGGCGAACTTGCAGCGGTGAACAACATCACCGATCCGTCAAAGGTCCGCGCCGGGCAGCAGCTCATTATTCCCGGGTTCAAGGCGGTTGGGCCAAAGAATCTTCCGACCGCCACCGCCGCCCATCCGTCTGCCGGCACCAAATCGGCCGGAGCAACCTCCGCCGGTGCCAAATCGGCGACGCCGTCGGCTACAGCGACGCCGGTCGCACCGGCACCCGCGCCCCACTTTGAAATCACGGCGCCACCACCCGGCCAGGATCTTGATGCGGGCTTGAAAGATCCCGCCACCGAAGTGCCGACCGTCAAGGTCGAAGATGCTTCCGGCGATCAGTCCTCCAAGAAGTAAACGCCGACACCACCATGGTGAGTTCGCCGAGTGCCGTTGTCTCCCGCCGACCTCTCACGATCACTCCCGCGAGCGTCATCGTTGTTTGCGTCGTGGCACTCATCTCGATCGGTCTGGTGGTGTTGTTCAGTGCGAGCTCGCCGATCAAGGGCGGGCCGTATTACGCCTATCTGTACAAGCAGTTCATCTTTCTCGCGCTCGCGCTCGGTGCGGGGTGGTGCATGGCGGTGGCGGACCTCGAACAGCTCCGGAAATTCGCGTGGGTGGCCGCGGGCGTGGTGCTCGTCGCGCTCGTGTTCGTGCTTATTCCGGGAATCGGCATCAAGGTGAACGGTGGCCGGCGTTGGCTGGGGCTCGGGGGCGTGCGGCTGCAGATCTCGGAGTTTGCGAAGCTGGCGCTGGTCTTCTCGCTCGCGCACTACCTCGCGCTCAATCAAAGCCGGCTGCATGATCTCTGGCGCGGGTTTGTCATTCCTGCGGCGGGGATTGGTTTTTTTGTCCTGATCGTGCTGGTCGAGCCGGATTTCGGCGCGGCGTTCCTGCTCGGGACCATCGGCGTGATTTTGCTTTTTCTCTCCGGGGCGCGGTTGAAGTTTTTGCTGCCCTCCATCGGTTTGGCGGTGTTTGGATTTGTGGTGCTGGTGATGAACAATCCGGTGCGCATGGCGCGGGTGCTTTCGTTTCTCGATCCGGAAGCGAACCGGCAGGGCACAGGTTACCAGCCCTGGCAGGCGTTGCTGGCGTTCGCGGCCGGCGGGGTCGGCGGGGTCGGTCTCGGCAACGGACGCCAGCAAAATGCGTTTCTACCCGAAGCCCACACCGATTATATTTTTGCCATTCTCGGCGAGGAAATGGGCCTCATCTTCACCCTGCTGGTCGTCGCGCTGTTTGTGACGATTTTTGTCGCCGGATTGATGCATGTGCGACGCGCGCCGAATCTTTTCCAGTTCCTGCTCGTGACCGGTTGCGTGCTGCTGATTTCGTTCCAGGCCATCATTAATCTCGGCGTCGTCACCAGCCTGCTCCCGTCGAAAGGCATGTCCCTGCCATTCATCAGCGCCGGCGGCTCGAATCTTTTGCTGATGGGATTGCTGGTCGGTATAATTATCAACAGCCAGCGGGCGTGGGAACGGCCGAAGCCACTCGTGCGCAAGCGTGCGCTGACGGAGGTGGTGGCATGAGAAAAGAAATTTCAAAGTTCCAAAATCCAAAATCCAAAAAACTTCAACTGGAGCGGCTGGCGAATTCTGCTTTGGCTTTTGGCTATTGGCTTTTGAGATTTTCCCGGGAGGGGACGGTATGAGCAAATTCGTCATCGCCTGCGGTGGCACCGGCGGACACCTCTCGCCCGGCATCGCGCTCGCCCAGGCCTTGGTCGAGCGTGGCCATGCGGTCACCTTGTTCATCAGTCACAAGGAAGTGGATACACGGCTCGTGGAAAAATATCCGCAACTCGTCGCGCAGCGTGTGGCGAGCGCACCCTTCGGCGCCCGGCCTGATGTGCTCGCTCGCTTTGCGATCAAGCAGTCGCAGGGTCTGCTCTACAGCTGCCGTTATCTCCGCGAGCAGCGGCCCGACGCCATCATCGGCTTTGGCGGATTCACCAACGCGGGCGTGGTGCTGGCGGGACGCATGCAGGGCATTCCGGTCGCGCTGCATGAAGCCAACCGCGTGCCCGGCCGCGCGGTGCGCCGGCTTTCCGGTCTGGCGGCCCGACTGTATTTGCCGCCGGGGGTTCGCATGCCGGGAATTCGCGGCGTGATGGTGCGACACACCGGTCTGCCGGTGCGCAACGAGATCACGCGTCTTCCGCGCGATGTGGCGCGCGCTCAACTCGGGGTTGATCCGGCGCAAAAACTCTTGGTGGTGATCGGCGGGAGTCAGGGTTCGAGCAATTTGAACAAATGGGTGGAGGATAATCTCGCAGCGTTTGCCCAGGAGGGCATTCAACTTTACTGCATCACGGGAATGGGCAAGGGGAAGGCGGGCCGGCGCGAATTGCGGGGAAAAAACGGTCGCGTTGTCCATGCGTGGTTCGAGGCGTTTTCCGACCGGGTCGGCGTATTGTTGTCGGCGGCCGATCTGGTGTTGAGCCGGGCCGGGGCGGGCACGATCGCCGAGCTGGTGCGCTGTGAAACGCCGGCGATTTTGATTCCTTATCCGCATGCTGCCGACAACCACCAGTGGGCCAACGCCACTTATTTCGAGCAGCAGGGCGGGGGCGTCGTGGTCGGCGAGCCGGCGATTGGCGACCTGCGCCAGGAAGTGCTCGACGTGATTTTCAACGACTGGCTCCTGAATAAATTCCGGGGCAACCTGCGCCGCATGTCCCGGGAGAACAGTATCGATATCATCGTGCATGATCTCGAAGACCTCGCCACGGGCAGACCGCCGGACCGGCATCTGCGCCACGCGCCCCTGGCCATATGAACAGCCGGCCCAAAATTTTCGGACAGGAAACAAGCCGCATTCACCTGCTCGGCGCGGGCGGCATGGGCATGGCCCCGCTGGGCCTTTACCTCGCGGAACTCGGCTATGAGGTCACCAGCGAGGACGATGGTTGGAATCCCGCCGTCCGTGAATTGCTCGAGCGCGCCGGGGTCCGCGTCACGGCGGCGGGCGGATTGCCCGACGACAGGCAGCTCGTGGTATTTTCCTCGGCGGTGGCGCCCGGCCATGCCTCCAGGCGTCGCGCCACGGCGCTCGGCCTGCCGCAAGTGAGGCGCGGCGAAATGCTGGCCGAGGTGGTCAAGGGGAAAAAACTGGTCGCGATCGTGGGCTCGCACGGCAAGACCACGACGACGGCGATGCTCATCACGGCTCTGCAGCGGGCGAATTTTTCCTGCGGGTGGATTTTGGGGGGACTTTTTCAGCATGACGCGATTCCGCCCGCCCGCACGGCTGAGGGTGAATGGGTGGTGGCCGAGGTAGACGAGAGCGACGGCACGATTGATCGCTTCGCTCCGGAGATTACGGTGGCGGTGAATCTCGATTGGGATCACGCGGACCACTATGCGAAGCTCGCCGACCTTGAGCTGGCGTTCGCGGCGCTGTTTGCCCGGACCAAACGCGCGGTGTTCACGAGTGATGCCTGCGCGCTATCGGCGCGCATCATTTCGAAGCGGGTGGAGCCCGGCCGGGTGGCCACTTTCACTTTCGGGCGCACCGGGGATTACCACTATCAAATCAGTGAAGAAGCGGACGCCGGACAGAATTTGGTGTTGGGCGGCGAGTTTTCCCTGCGACGAGTGCACGTTCAGGCGCGGGGTGAATTTAATGCCGGCAACGCGGCGGCGGCTTTGGCGGTGGCGCAGTATTTAGGGGCCAGGCTCGATGCGCAATCACTCGCGGGATTTGCCGGGGTGCGGCGACGCCAGGCCTTGTTGCATGCGTCGACGGTCACGATCTACGAAGACTACGCGCATCATCCCACCGAAATTCGCGCACTTCTGTCCAGTCTCCGCCGCGGCGGACCCGCGCGCGTCGTCGTCGTATTTCAACCGCACCGCTTCACTCGCACAGCGCAGTTTAAGGCGGAATTTGCCGCGGCACTGGCCGGGGCCGACAGTCTTTTTCTGATGGATGTCTATGCGGCGAGTGAGTCGCCGGTCGCCGGCGGCACGGCCGCGGACATTTATGCCGAGCTGAAGAAAACCGGAGTGGAGCACCACGTCACGTATCTCCCCGGCAACGACGGAGGACTGCTCGCGACGTTGCGGACGGCGCTGAAGCCCGGTGATGTCCTGGCTTTCGTGGGAGCGGGCGACATCGAGCAGTCGGCCCGGCAATTCGTCGCCGCGTTGAAGCGCGACGAACAACGCGAGGCGGCGTGGCAGGAATTTCTCAGTGCGATCCGGATGCGTCTGGCCCCGGCGACAAAGCTCACGGAGCGCGAAATGCTGGGACCCAAGACCACGATGCGGGTGGGTGGACCGGCGCGGGTTTATGCGGAGCCGGCGAGCCGGGAGGATTTGCGCCAGCTGTTGTTGCAGGCGAAGCGCTGCGTTCTGCCCGTGCTGCTGCTGGGGCGGGGATCGAATCTTATCATTCCCGATCACGGGGTGGACGGACTGGTGATCAGTCTCGCGCATGAGAACTGGCAGAAATTTGAGCCGCAGGCCGACGGACGGGTCTGGGTGGCGGCGGGTTTGCGTTTGAAAAATCTTTGTGGTCTCGCCACCAAGGCCGGGCTGAAAGGCTTTGAATTTCTTGAGGGCATTCCGGGCTCGGTCGGCGGCGCGTTGCGGATGAATGCCGGGGCGATGGGTGGTTGGATGTTTGATGTGGTCGACGAGGTGCACCTCATGTCCATGCAAGGCGAGGTGCGCGTCATGCCGAAGGCGGCGATGCACGTGGATTACCGGCATTGCGCGGAATTGCAGGAGGCGATCGCTCTGGGAGCGTATTTGAAACCGGCGGCCAGCGCCGATTCGACCGACATCCGGCGGCAAATCGACACCTATCAAAAAAAGCGCGTGGAATCGCAGCCGCGCGAGCCGAGCGCGGGATGCATTTTCAAGAATCCCACGGGCACGTCGGCCGGCCGGGTGATTGATGAAGCGGGCTTGAAGGGCGAACGGGTGGGCGACGCCGAGGTGTCGCCGGTGCACGCCAATTTCATTATCAACCGCGGCCACGCCACGAGTGCCGACATCATCGGCCTCGTCAAAAAAATCCGCGCCCGGGTGAAGAGCACGCGCGGGATCGAGCTCGAGCCCGAGGTGTTGCTTTACGGCCAGGAATGGAGGGATGTTTTATGACGACGAATCCGGTGATTGCGGTGCTGGCGGGTGGGACGTCGGCGGAGCGCGAAGTGTCGCTAGGCTCGGGCAAAGCGGTGGCGCTCGCCATGGCCTACGTTCATCCGACGCAGTTGTTCGTGGTCGATTCGGATGCGTTACCAGCGGGGCTCGATCCGGCGCGGCACATTGTTTTCTCGACCATGCATGGGGTTTTCGGCGAAGACGGGAGCATGCAGCGGCTGCTGGATGCGGCGGGCGTGCACTATACGGGGTGCAATGCGAAAGGCAGTGATCTCTGTTTCGACAAGTGGCGCACGCGGCAAAGTGTGTCTGCGATGGGGGTCCAGGTGGCGCCAGGCCGGAATTTCACCGCGGCCACCAAGCCCACCGCGGCTGTGCTCTCGGCGGACCTTGGTGAACAGGTCGTGCTCAAGCCCAACCGGCAGGGCAGCAGTGTGGGGCTCCAAATGGTGAGTTCGAAAGTCGGCCTTGAAATCGCTCTCGCCGGTTTGCGGCAGGGCGACTGGATTGCGGAGAAACGCATTCTCGGTCGCGAATTGACCGTCGGCCTGTTGCGCGGCCGCGCAATGGGCGTGGTGGAGATTGTGCCGAAGTCGGGTGTCTTTGATTACACGAGCAAATACACGAAGGGGCTCACGGAGTATTTTGCGCCGGCGCAGATTTCGGAAGAGTTGGCTGCAGCGGTGCGGGGGGCGGCGGAAACCGCCTTCGCGGCGTGTGGCGGGCGCGACTACGGGCGGATCGACTTCATGCTTTCGACGGATGGCGAACTGTATTTGCTGGAAATCAACACGCTGCCCGGCATGAAGGAGACGAGCCTGCTGCCGATGAGTGCGCGTTGCGTGGGTTTGGATTTTGTCGCGTTGTGTCGCGAACTGGCCGCCCCCGCCGTGGAACGATTTCAGCTGGCCTTGGCCGTGCGTAAATGAATTCCGTTGCCGAAAAATCCCCCGCTGCCCCCGGCCGTTCCTGGCGAGATATTCGCCAGGAGGTGAAGCCGGTAGCAATGTCGCGGAAGGGCCGGTCGCGCCGACGGCTCGAGTGGTTTAAAGTTTCCACCCTGTGCACGTTGCTGGCAGGGGGCGCTTGGGGCACTTACGTGGTGGTGCACTCGTGGGGCACGGACCGCGCGGCGCTGGCCACGGCCGCCCATAGCGAGCCGGTGCGGGAAATTGCGCTTATCACGCAGGGGGGAGTGCTGACCAAAAAATGGGTGAGCGAAGTGCTGGCATTGCCGAAGGGCGCGAGCCTGATGGCGCTCGATCTCGGCGCGTTGAAAGGGAAATTACTCATGAAAGGCCAGGTGAAGGTGGCGGTACTAACGCGAAATTTCCCTGACACGCTGGTGGTCACCTTGCAGGAACGCACGCCGGTGGCCCGTTTGCAGGTGACGGAAGGCGGCGACACGAAACAACTCCTGGTGGCCCGCGATGGCGCGGTTTACGACGGTTTCAATTACGACCGCCAGATTCTTGCCACGCTGCCCTGGCTGGACAAGGAAGGCATCCGGGTGGTGAAGACTTCCCACGGTTACGAGCCGATTGCCAACATGACCGACGTGGCGGACTTGCTGGCCATGGCGCAAATGGAGGCGCCCCACCTTTATCGCGGATGGCTGATCGTTTCCCTCGCCCGCTTGGAGGCGCGGGATGAAATCGTGGTGAAGGCGCAGGATATCCCCGAAATCGTTTTCAGCCGGAAGCGGGACTACCGACGGCAAATCGCCCAGCTCGATTACGTGGTCGACAAGGTTCAGGAGGGGGTGGCCGAACCCGCGCTGCTTTCCGTCAACCTCTCGCTGGACGGGCAGGTGCCGGTCAAAATGCGCAACACGCCCGACGATCTGGCAAAACTCTCCCCGACCAATTTCTCCCTTCAACCTTCACAACGGAAAAGCAAACGTGACCTCTAACAGCAGCAGAATCATTGGTGCCGTCGAAATCGGCACCGGCAAAATTGCCGTCCTCGTGGGCGAAATCGCCCGCGGCCGCAGTCTCAACATCATCGGCGTCGGGGTCGCGCCGTCGCGCGGCGTCATGAAGGGTGAGGTGGTCGACTACAAGGCGGCCTGCGAAGCGACTCATCATGCCCTGGAGATGGCGGAAAAACGCGCCGGGGCCCGCATTGAGGAAGTGTGGCTCGGTCAGACCGGTGGCCATTTGGACGGTTTTTATAACGAAGCCTCGGTCAACGTGAAGTCGTCCGACAACACCGTGACCGCCCTCGATATCGCGACTGTGTGCGACCTCGCCAAGGAGAAGGAACTTCCGGCCGGCCGCTCCCGCATTCACGAGATCCGCCGTCCGTTCCGTCTCGACGGCCGCGCGGTGCCGGACGCCGAGCATCTTTCCGGCCGCCGGCTCGAAGTCGGTTACTGGATTGTGCATGGCCACGAGGGCAAGGTGAGCGACAACATTCATGTCGTTGGCGGTTATCATCTCGAGGTGCGCGAACTGGTGTTGTCCAGCCTGGCCAACGGTTCGCTGCTGACCACTGCCGAGGAACGCCAGCATGGCGCCCTCGTCGTCAACCTCGGCAAAGGCATCACCGATTATGTGCTCTACCGTGATGGGCATGTGCTCGTGACGGGTACGCTGCCGGTGGGCGGAGACCACCTGACCAACGATCTCAGCATCGGACTGCGGGTCACCACTGCTCAAGCGGAGATGCTCAAGCTGCGCCACGGACGCGGGAACGTCCAGACCCGTGACAAAAGCGAAAAAATCTGGCTCAACGGTGACGCGTCGTTTGGCGACCGGCAATTTTCCAAGACGGCCATTGAAACCATCGCCGCCGCGCGGACGCTGGAGTTGCTGGAGGTATTAAAACAGAAACTCGGAACGGCCTTCGCGCCCGAGCACTGCGGCGCCGGGGTGATTCTCACCGGCGGCACTTCCAAGCTGCCCGGCATCGACGAGGTCGCGACGAATGTTTTCGGCGTGAACGCCCGGCGCGGGGAACCGCCGTCGTGGGTCAAGGACGAGTTGAAGGATCCGATGTTCAGCACGGTGCTGGGCATTTTCCAATTCGGCCTCCGCGGCGCGCAGGAGCATGCCGTGCCGCCGCGGCGCAAGACCGGATTCCTGAGCAACCTCACGAAAATATTCACCACTTCCTAAGCCATGGACCACACACCCAATGAACTTCCCCTTGAGGCGCTGACCGACCGCAACGTCGGCATCAAACTCGTGGGCGTGGGCGGCGGCGGCTCGAACGCCGTGGACCGCCTGAAAATGGAAAATCTCGACCGCCTGCAGCTCGCGGTCATCAACACCGATTTCAAGGCCCTCAGCACCTCGCCGGTCCAGGACAAAATCCTGATCGGCACCTCGCTCACCCGCGGACTGAGCGCCGGTGGTGATCCCGAGATCGGGCGCAAGGCCGCCGAGGCCGATGCCGACAAGATCGCTGAGATCGTGAAGGACACGGATCTGATTTTTCTCGTTGCGGGGTTGGGCGGGGGCACTGGTTCAGGTGCGGCGCCGGTGATTGCCGAGCTCGCGGCGGAGGCCGGTGCGGTCGTCATCGCCTTTGTCACGTTGCCGTTCAGCTTTGAAGGTGGCCGTCGGCGCAAACAGGCGGAAGAAGCGCTCGCGGAATTGCGGCGCGTTTGCGACGCGGTCATTCCGCTGTCGAATGACATGCTGCTCCAGGAGGGCACGGAACAGACCAGCGTGCTCGATTCTTTTGCCCGTGCGGATGAGTGGATCGGCCGCGGCGTGAAGTCCATTTGGGGCATGTTGTCGCGCACTGGTCTGATCAATGTGGATTTTACGGCCCTGCGTCAGGTTTTCCGGCAGCGCGGTGGCAAAACGCTGTTTGGCCTGGGAGTGGGCAGTGGCGATAATCCGGCGCAGGCGGCGCTCGAGGATCTCAAGCAATGTCCGCTCTTGCACACGCCGGAGTACGCCCGCAAGGCGGATCGCTTGCTGGTTAATATTACCGGTGGAGCCGATCTCAGCCTGACCAAGGTCAACGAATTGATGACCGCCATCACGGAGGAATTCGGCCGTGAGGCGCATGTGGTGATGGGCGCGGCGATCGACGAGGGGCTGCATGGCCAGGTGGAGATCTGTGTCATCGGCACGACCGATCTCGGCGGCCGCAATTTTGTCCGCCGGCCGACTGCTCCGCCGATCCGCAAAGGCGCGGAAAAAGGGACTGCGGTCGTGACCAGTTCCGTCGCGGAGGAGAATGCGGCGGAGGGCAAAGCCACGGTTACCACTGCTTCCGGCCGCGGAACCGCCTGGGTCGATCCGCACAAGGTCAAGCAGGAGGAATTCGGTTTCCAAGGCGAGCCGGTGGAAAATCGCGGCTCTTTCGACAAATCCGACCGCAACCTTTTCGAGGGCCAGGACCTTGATGTTCCCACCTATCTGCGCAAAGGCATCAAAATCACGGTTTGAGTTACCCCTTTACATATCGCGTGGTTTACGCGTGTTAGGCTCCTATGTTCATCGACGAAGTAAAAATCAAGGCCCGGGCGGGCGACGGCGGGCGCGGTTGCGCGAGTTTTCGTCGGGAAAAATATGAGCCTTGGGGCGGACCCAACGGCGGCGACGGCGGCAAGGGGGGCGACGTGGTTCTCCGCGGCGACGACGACCAGAACAACCTGATCGATTTCAAGTTCAAGCCGCACTGGACCGGCGAGCGGGGCGAGCACGGCCAGGGCAAGGATTGCAACGGCCGCGAAGGCCGGCCCGCCATCCTACGGGTGCCGCTCGGCACGGTGGCCTACAACGCGGAGACGGGCGAGGTCGTCGCGGAAATTTTGGAGGACCACCAGGAGTTCGTGTTGTGCAAAGGCGGCAAAGGCGGCTTCGGCAACACGCGGTTCAAGTCCTCGGTCACTCGCGCGCCCCGGAAAACCGGTCCCGGTGAGCCCGGTGAAGCCGCCAATTACCGGCTGGAGTTGAAGAGCATTGCCGACATCGGACTCGTGGGTTTCCCGAATGCGGGCAAATCCTCGCTGACGAATCTGATCACGAATGCCCGGCCCAAGACGGCTCCGTATCCTTTCACGACCTTGCAGCCGCAGATCGGCATCATCGACTATCCGGACGACTACGAGCGGTTGGTGATGGCCGACATTCCCGGACTGATTGCAGGGGCGAACGAAGGGAAGGGACTCGGGCATCGCTTCCTGAAGCACATCGAGCGCTGCAAGCTGCTGCTTATCATTCTCGATCTGGCGGGAACCGACACGCGCGATCCACGCGACGATTACAAGCAGCTGTTAAACGAACTGGAACTCTACAATCCCGCGCTGCTGGACAAACCGCGGCTCGTGGTGGCGAACAAAATGGATGAAGACACCGCCGTCATTAATTTGAAAAAATTTCAGAAGCGCTACTCCAAGGTCGAGTTGGTGCCGATATCTTGTTTGACCGAGGTCGGTATTCCGAAGCTCAGAAAAGAATTGTTAAAACGGGTGAAGAAAATGCGCGCCAAGGAAAAGAAATCGCCAGTCGCCAAAGCTAAAGTAACTTAAAAGTTCAAATGTCGGAACACCGGCCATTGTTGATGCGTTCCAACCGCTTGTTGGGTTCCGCGCTAATCGAGCACAATCTCGTCAAGTTCGAGGATCTGGAGGCGGCCAATGAGCGTTTGCTCGAGATCGCGGCGACCGGCGACATGCGGCGCAGCTCGGTGCTGAGTATTCTGGCCTACGAGACCAAGGTGTTGCGCGAAGAAGACCTGTTGCATCACGTGGTGGACGACCACGGGGTTGGCGTGATCGATTTGCGCTGCTACGAGGTCCCGGACGAAGTCAAACGCGACCTGGATATCAGCGCTTGCTGGGCGACCTGGAGTGTCCCGTTCGACAAGGAGGAGGATTTTCATTTTGTGGCCACGGCTTATTATCTCAGTCCGGCGGTGCGGGCGCATTGGGAGAAAACTTTGGGTGGCCAGATCATCTGGCAGGCCACCACGATGGACATCATCGCCGATTTTCTGGACCGCGTGGCGACCGAGCGCGGTGAAGCGGGCAAGCGTCTCGGCGGGGGCAAGAGCGGCACCCGGCCGCCGTTCGCCACCGGTGGCACCGCCCCGACCGTGGGGAGCAAGGGGCCTTTTATCTCCGGCGGCAGTAAGCCTGCGTTTCCGCTCACCGGCAATACGCAAGCCCCGATGCACCCGTAATCATGCCTCTCGGACGCACACAGACCCAGATCATCGACAAGCTGACGGAGATGGGCAAGTTGACCGCCGACAACAAGGCGGTGTTGCTAGCTCGCCCGGACGAACCCACGGGCGACCAGCTCGATCAAATCCTGCAGGCAGATCATCGTATCACGATGTTCCAGCTTCTGCTGGCCAAGTGCCGCGCCCTCGGACTGGCGCCCTACAATGTGGCCCGCTATCGGGTGCATCCGGCGACGTTCGAGAAAATCGACCTCGAATTCTGCCAGAAGAACCTGATTTTGCCCGTGGGGCAGGTCGGCGACTTCCTGCTCGTGGCTTTCGCCAATCCCTTTGACACGACGGTAGCGACCAAGATTCAGGACAAGACCGGGCAGCGGGTGATCCGCCTGCTCGGCCGGGAACCGGATATCCGGGACAAACTGAAGAAGGACCAGATGCACGAGGATGTGCAATTCTCGGATGTGGTGGACCAGCTGGGCGCCCAGTTCGACGAGATCGAAACCGAGATCAAGGATGAGGATTTGGAGAACGAGGAGTCGGCCCCGATAATCCAGCTCAGCAATCGAATCATTGAGGACGCGTATTTTGCCGGTGCCTCCGACATTCATATCGAGCCGTGGGAAAAGGAAATCGTTGTGCGCTACCGCATCGACGGTTTGACCCAGGAAAAGCTGCGGTTGCCCGCGCGGGTGGCGGGCGCCTTGGTCGCGCGCGTCAAGATCATGTGCAACCTCGACATTGCTGAACGCCGCCTGCCACAGGACGGCCGCATTGTTTTCAAGCAGTACAACAAGAAAAACATTGATATCGATCTGCGCGTTTCCACGGCACCGCTGAATCACGGTGAAGGCGTGGTCATGCGTATCCTGGACAAGCAGAAGTCCACGCTGCCGCTGACTGCCCTCGGTTTTTCGGAGGACAATCTGGTCAAATACCGCGAATGCATCCGCCAGCCCTATGGGATGATCCTGCACTGCGGTCCGACCGGCTCGGGCAAATCGATGACCC
>JANYDX010000527.1 GCA_025363395.1 Verrucomicrobiota bacterium | reverse complement strand
GAAAAACACCCCGTTCGACGCCCGCGACCTATCTCGGGATTTTCGATTTGATCCGGCAATTTTTCGCGTCGCTGCCCGAATCCAAAATGCGCGGGTTCACCGCCAGCCGCTTTTCGTTCAACACCACGGGCGGACGCTGCGAAGTTTGCTCCGGGGCCGGTCGGATCAAATTGGAAATGGCGTTCATGCCCGACTCCTATCTGCCGTGCGACAACTGCGGCGGCTCCCGCTACAGCTCCGAACTTTCTGACATCACTTGGAAAAGCAAAACCATCGGCCAGGTGCTGCAACTTTCCTTCGATGAAGCGGCTGTCTTCTTCGATTTCCATTCCCAACTTTCCCAAGTCTGCAAACTCATGATCGCTTGCGGTCTCGGCTACCTGACCTTGGGCCAAAGCAGCCCGTCCCTTTCCGGCGGCGAAGCCCAGCGCTTGAAGCTGGTCACCGAATTGACGAAGGGATTGCGCACGTACAAGGAGCGCTCCCGCGATATCGCGGTCCGCAACCTTTATTTGTTGGAAGAGCCGACGATCGGCTTACACCTCAGCGACTGCGAAAAACTCATCCGGGTTTTGCACAGTCTTGTGGAACAAGGGCACAGTGTCGTGGTGATCGAGCACCATCTGGACCTGCTGGCGGAGGCGGACTACATCGTGGAAGTCGGCCCGAATGGCGGACCCACGGGCGGCGAAATCATGTATCAAGGCCCGCTCGCTGGTCTGCTGAAAGGAAAGCGCAGCCCCACGGCGCCCTACTTGCGGGTGAAGCTGAGACGATAACGGGACGGTCCGCCGGTTCCTCATCCTACGGAAAAGCATTTCTCATTCTTGCTTCTGGTGCTGCGCGCGAGGCCCCCCAAGGCTCCGCGCCATCTCGGAAGGCGATCTAAGCTGCGCCAGTGGCAAGCTCGGCTCGATCTCCAAGGCGAAACCCGCTTCGTTCACGCCGCCGGCTTCACGTTCGGTCCATGCCGCGAAGGCAATCATTCCGGCGTTGTCACCGGTGTGTTGCGGTAGCGCGCGGAAAAAGGAAATGCCATGTTCGCGCGTCACCTTTTCCAACTCCGCCTGCAGTATCCGATTGTTCGCCACGCCGCCCGACAAGCCAAAGCTGCGGTACGTTCCCCGCTCCAACGCCAACCGGGATTTGCGGACCAGGGATTCAAAAACCGCGCGCTGGTAGCTCGCACAGAGATCCGCGCGGCGCGCCTCGATCACCTCCGGAGTGAACTTTTCCAGCTGGTAGCGCAGGCTGGTTTTCAGCCCGGAAAAGCTGAATTCAAGCGAGGCCCGTTGCGCGACCGCCTTGGGAAAGGCGAAGGCGTTCGGGTTGCCTTCACGCGCCAGTTTTTCCACCTGCGGGCCGCCGGGATAGCCGAGTCCGAGCAGCTTGGCTCCCTTGTCGAGGGCCTCGCCGGCCGCGTCGTCCATTGTCGAAGCCAGGAGGCGGATGCGGCGCTGTTCGTCAATCGTGAACAATGCGGTGTTACCCCCGGAAACCAACAGACCGAGATGCGGTAACAGCTTGGCGAATTCCGCATCAAATGCCGACGGTTCGTTCGCATGCAGATCGATGAAAGTAGAAAAGGCATGCGCCCGCAGATGATTGACCCCGACAACCGGCACGCCCCAAGCCAGACCAAGACTCTGGGCCGAGGACAATCCCATCGCGAGACACGCCGCCAACCCCGGCCCATTAGTCACGGCGATGCGCGTGATGGCCGCGGCCGGAATCCGTTCCAGGGCTCTGCCCACCAACGGGCCGAAGTGCTGCAGGTGTTCGCGGCTCGCGAGATCAGGCACGACCCCGCCATACGTCTCGTGCAGTGCGATCTGACTGTGAATCCACTCGCCCACCATCCCGCGCAGGGGATCAAACACCGCCACGGCGGTTTCATCGCAGGAACTTTCGAGCGCGAAAATCATGAGAGGTGGCTCACGCTGGTCTTATTTCACATCGCGGGCCGCCAGCACGCCCGTGAGCACTTCCTGCGCAGTGGTCAGCTGGGCATCGTCGATGCGCTGGAAGCCGAAACGATCGGCGAATTCCGCGGGGGCCGTGAGATCGATGCGGGTCTGCTGTAAGCGGATCTTGCTTTCATCGTCGGCCGAAACTTCCAGTTCGACCTGAGGCGCGATGCCTCTCTCATGAATGGTGATGCCACTGGGCGTGTAGTAACGCGCCGTCGTCAACCGCAGGCCTTCGCCGTCCTGCAGCTCCAGCACGCTTTGCACCGAGCCTTTGCCAAAGGTTTTTTCCCCGACGATGACGGCGCGCCTGGTGTCCTTCATGGCCCCGGACACGATTTCAGCGGCGCTCGCCGTGCCGCCATTGACGAGAATCGCGATGGGATATGTACGCGGAACGTGGCCGCCCTGCGCCTTGAAATTCTCCCGCGACTCCGGTGTACGTCCCTGCGTGTAAACGATGAGTTCGTCCTTATCAAAAAACTGGTTGCAGACATCAACGGCGGCGTCGAGGAGGCCACCCGGATTATCACGCAAATCGATGACCAGCGCCCGCAACCCCTGCTTTTCCAAACCGGTCAGGGCATCGGTGAACTCCTCGCCGGTCCGTTCGCTGAATTGGGTTATTTGGACGTAGCCAATGCCGTCGGGGCCCATGGCGGCATGCTGGACACTCTCCAGCCGGATACGCTCGCGCTTCAGTTTGAAATCAATCGTGCGATTCTGACTCGCCCGGTAAACGGTGATGGTCACCTCGGTATCGGGTTCGCCCCGGACGAGTCTCACGGTTTTTTCCACCGTGGGATTCTCGATGGTTTTGCCGTCGATTTTGAGCAAGCGGTCGCCGCGCCGCATACCGGCCCGCTCGGCCGGAGTACCCGCGATGGGCGCAACTACGAAAACCTGTCCGTCCCGCTGTTCCACCTGCATGCCGACCCCGCCGAAAGCGTTGCTTAACTCCTCCTCGGTTTCCTGAAATTCGTCCGCGCGCATGAATTGGGAATGCGGATCGAGGGTGGAGACCATGCCCGACAGGGCCGCCTGAGTGAGATCCTTGTAACCGGCCGGGGCGTCGCCCACGTAGTTTTCCTTCACGAGCTGCATCACCTCGCGGAAATAACGGACATTCCGGTCGCGCTCCCGGTCCGGCCACCAGCTGGGCGCGCGGGACCGCGCGGCGAATTGAGCAACCCCGTAGCCGGCGAAAACCGCCGCGATGATGACAAGAAATCTTTTAAGCATGAGCAATGAACGGCAGGGATGCGGCTAGCGGGCCAAACCTTGGATACGACAAAAACGGATTGAGCATGGCTTTCAGTGCGCACAAATGCTTGATTTGGCAAATGGGTTCCTCTTCCGACTTTTTTGAAATCTTTGCCACAGAGCCGCAGGCGGCCGAAGGCGTGTCTTTCGCCCGCTTCATGGAGCTGGCGATGTATCATCCAACCGCGGGATATTACACCCGGGATTTCAAACGCGTGGGGCGGGACGAAAAAGCGGATTTTTTCACTTCGACCACCTTCAGCCCGGTTTTCGGGGAATTGGTGACTGCCGCCGCCGTCAAATTGCTCGCACCCGCTTTGCCGGCGGATTTCGTTTTTGTGGAGGTGGGAGCCGAGCCCGGCGGCGGTATTTTGCGTGGGCAGAGCCATCCCTTCGCCGGTTATCAAACCATCTCACTCGGCCAGCCGTTTGTGCTGCCGCCTAATGCGGTGGTGTTTTCCAACGAATTATTCGATGCCCAACCGTTTCACCGCGTCGTGTGGCGCGGCGGCCGCTGGATCGAGCTGGGGGTGGCCTTGAATGGGCGCCATCTGCGCGAAGTCCAGCTGCCGGAAATGACGGCCGAACTTGCGGCCCAAGCGGAAAGGCTCCCGAAAACGGCCGAGGAAAATTACCACATCGACCTGCCCCTTCGCACCGTGCCCATGCTGGAACGACTGGTCGGCCAAAACTGGAAGGGTCTTTTTCTAGCCTTCGACTATGGAAAATTCTGGCAGGAGCTGGCGCACAACGTCCCCGGTGGCACCGGCCGGACCTATCACCGGCAGAAAATGGGCGGCGATCTTCTCGCCCGGCCCGGTAAGCAGGATCTGACCTGTCATATCTGCTGGGACTGGCTGGAAGACGGCCTGTCGCGGGCGGGCTTTGGCGAATCGCGGGTGGATTCGCAGGAAAGTTTTTTCATGCATCATGCCGCCACCACCCTCAACGCCATCACGGCGGCGGAAGCAGGCAGTTTCAGCCCCAGAAAGCGAATGGTGATGCAACTTCTCCATCCCGCAAACATGGGCCAGAAGTTCCAAGCCCTGTATGCTTTACGAAAGTAAACGTATCGGATGAAGGGAATCTAAAATTTCCCTTGCTAAGAGAACAACCGATCCTTTACTCCGACCCTTCAACTCCAAGAAACACCATGGCACGAATTTGCGCAATCACCGGAAGACGCCCTACCAAGGGCAGTATCATCAACCGTAAAGGTCAGTCCAAGAAGAGCGGCGGCATTGGCACGCACGTTACCAGCATTACCACCCGCTGGTTTCGGCCGAACTTGCAATGGATCCGCGTCAAACTTCCCAATGGCGGCACCAAACGCATGTGGGTTTCCGTTAAGGCCATCAAAGCCGGCCTCGTCGAGAAAGTCTAAACGGACATCCCTTCTCCCACTCTCCAACCCGCAGTCAACGCTGCGGGTTTTTTCATGCCCTGATCGAACCAGCCGGGCGACGCACCGCTGACTTCCATCACCAGTTCACCAGAGACTCACGCACCTTTGATCCGCAGACGAAGTTTATTGAGGAGCAACTCAATCTCTTCACGACCCTCGATCTTAAAAATCCAAAGCAAGGCCCCATAGGTCGCACAAGCGACGGGAATCAAGCCCAGAACCACCACGAGATCGTGAGCCTTCCCCGCCAGCGGCAATTGCCCCGCCAGTGTCACCCCTCCCCAGACCACCGCTCCCATTAGAGTACTGGCTGCGATGATCTTGCCGAGATTTGGCCACAACGGCGCGAAGTTCAATCCGTCGAGTTTGCGCGACAGCCTGGTTTGCAGATACCACGCCTGCACCAACACGGCCAGATTGCTCGCCAGTGCCAGACCGACGGTGGAAAACCAATGCATCAGCAGCACACTGAGAATTAAATTGACCACGAAGCTGAGAGCAGCGGCCCGCACCGGGGTGGCCGTGTCCTTGAGAGCGTAAAATCCGCGCAACGCCACGCTCGTAAAGGACAGGAACGGCAGCCCGAGTGCGTACACGGCCAGAATGGGCGCCATCAATCTCGTATCACTGGCATGGAATTCTCCGCGTTGAAAAAGCAGCCGCACGATGGGCTCGCTGAGCAACGCGAGTCCCACCGCCGCCGGAACATTGACCACGAGTACCAAGCGCAGTCCCTTGTGATAATCCTTGCCGAGCTGAACCCAATCAGAACGCGCGGCATGCCGCGCGATCAGAGGAAAAATCACCGTGGTGATCGCCGCTGCAAAAACCCCGATGGGCAATTCCATCACCCGCGTGGCCCAATTCAACACCGAGACCGCCTGATCATTCAGGGACAACCCGATGAAACGGGAAACCGAAATATTGATGAGGTAGATCGCCGAGCCGATCAGCGTCGGCGCCATCAAGCGCACAATCTCCCGCACGCGTTGGTCCGCGCGCAAATCAAAGACGGGCCGCCAGCCCTCGCGCCATAGCACGGCCGCCGGCACCGCCATTTGCAAAAATCCACCCACCAGCACGCCGCCACACAACAAGTGCATCCGCTCCGGGGCGCTCCACGCCCACCAGACTCCGAGGCCCAGCGAGGAAATTATCGCCAGGTTGAGCCACACCGGTGAAAGAGCCGGCTCCGTGAATCGGCCCAGCACCTGGCACGCCGCACTGAATGCCGCCGCCAGACAGACAAACACCATGTAGGGGAAAAGTATGACGGCAAGATCCGCGCCCAACAACAGGCGTTCCACCGTGCCGGGCTCCATGCCCAGATTATGCGTGAGTCGAAGCAGTGCCTCCGCATTACCCAAGACCAGCATCGCCACGGTCACGAGACCGGTGGTGGTCACCAGCAACCAGCTGGAAATCTTGCTAATGAGCCCAAAGGCGGCGGCGCGATTCCTGTGCTCCAACTCGTGGCTCATCGTCGGCACGAACGCAGCCGTCAAAGCACCCTCGCCCAGCAGGCGGCGGAAAAGATTGGGCAACGTGAAAGCCGAAACAAAGGCCGAACTTAAGGCACTCGTGCCAAAAACGGCTGCGATCAAAATCTCCCGCAATAAGCCGAGCACGCGTGACACCACGGTGGCGGTCGCGATAACACTGATATTTTTTAAGCTCTTCGACACAACCGCGGGCGGAAACGTACCCGGCCGGGCTACTGCGCCGCAACCAGTTTGAGTGCTCCGCCAGCGATCACTACATCATTCAATTTCTGCCACGCAGCGCGAAACTCGTCGGGAATTTTCTCTTTGTCCGTAATGTGGGACAACAAGAGACCGGAAACCGCCGGCAGCAAATGGAGCGGGCATGATCCAAGATAGAACGTTTCCGGCACATAGACAAAATGGTCACCGTCTTTGTGAAAAGTGCCCATCGACTGTACAGTGACATCGGTCATCAAACCGTACCAGTTCAACGTGCAGTTCATACCGATCTGCATCTTGTCTCCCACAATTTTAAAATTGGGAATGGAAGGAATTACGATAGCATCATGTGGAGGTGCAGAGCTCGGTTTATCCGTTTTAGTCGGTTTGGACACGATCGGATTCGACGAGGCAAGCGTCGTGGCCCAAGCGTTCAATTCCTCATCGATCAGCTGAACGCTCTTACCGGCAACAAATTGCTTTTGCTTGGCCTGCCAAGCTGCGCTCTTGCCCCTACCTTCAGAGCCGGGCAGATAATACACTATACCGCGGGGTTGCTCCTTGGGCATGGCCTTCACGGTCAGCACCGGCTTGAAGACGAGATAAACACAGGCGACTAAGACGCCCGCCAACAAGCCCAACAATGCCCCACAAATGACTTCCGTCATGCTGGGGCCGTAGAGAGCCTTATCGATTTTACGAGCCATCGGAGGAAGGGGTTTTATTTGACCGCGGGACTTGCGGCTTTGGGTTCGGGGGATTTGGACTCGGACTTGCTTTCGCCCGATTCGGATTTGCTGCCGGACTTTTTCTTGTAGTCGGTGATATAAAAACCAGTGCCCTTGAAAATCAGCCCGGCGCCGCCACCGACTTTCCGTTTAAGCGTCCGGCGCTTGCAAGCCGGGCACACTTTGAGCGGCTCATCCTTCATGGATTGAAAAGCTTCCATTTCATGGGCACATTTGGTGCAGACATATTCGTAAGTGGGCATCCGGAAAAGTGATTCAGATATGATTCGGGCGGGCTGACTTGGCGAGTCTGATCTTGATTCACAGTGGCCGGAATCCGTTTGCCAACCCGCTTTGCCCGGCAAACTGTGACAGCGCCGATGGATTTTACGGTCCAGTTACAAACCTACCGCCAGCGCATCGAGCTGGCACTGCAAACGCACTTGCCGTCAGCAGAAACCCCGCCCGCCCGCCTGCACGCCGCCATGCGCTACAGTCTTGAGGCCGGAGGAAAACGGCTCCGCCCGGTCCTCGTACTCGCGGCCGCCGACTTGTTTTCCGCCCATTCGAGCGCCTCAGGGCCGGAAGCGGACCCACTCCCCGCGGCCGTGGCCATCGAATGCATCCACACCTACTCGCTCATCCATGATGATCTGCCGTGCATGGACAACGACGACCTGCGCCGCGGCCGGCCGACCGCCCACAAACAGTTCGATGAAGCCACCGCATTGCTCGCCGGTGATGCGTTGCTGACCCACGCATTCTGGAAACTTTCTGCGTACGCCAGCGAGCCAGCCATTGTCGCAGGTCTGCTGGCCGAACTCGGCCGGGCCGCCGGCAGCGAACAATTGATCGGCGGACAAATGGAGGACTTGCTTGCGGAAAAAAAGTCGGGTGTCACGACGGAAGAACTCCGCTCCATCCATCTCAAGAAAACCGCGGCGATGATTTCGGCCTCACTCGCAATGGGCGGAATCGTCGCCCAAGCAAACCCCGTCGAGGTCGAGACGCTGCGCACCATCGGCCGACATCTCGGCCTCGCCTTCCAGATCGTGGACGACCTCCTCGACGCCACAGCGGACACCGCCACGCTGGGAAAAACGGCGGGAAAAGATGCCAAAGCCGACAAGACCACCTACGTGAAACTTTACGGCCTGGCCGCCTCGCGGCAACTGGCGCGGGAACAAAATGACGCCGCGCTCGCCGCGATCGCCCTACTGCCAGGCAACACTTCGTTTCTTGTCGCCCTCGTGCAAACCATTGCGGCACGCACAAACTAACTCCGGCCCACCAATCTTATGCCCAGTCAGCGTCGCGACTATATCATCACCCAAATCGAACTGCTCGGGACATTTGTCTCGCGGCTGTCCCGCACGCGCGAAGAAGCCGGACTGCGCGAAGCCATCCAGCTGGCGCAGCATCTTCAGGAAAAACTTTTTGCCACGCCTCCCGCGGAATTCCTGCGGCTGGAGGTGAGCGAACAACTGGCCTTGTTGGGGAACGGGGAATCGAAAGCGACCGCTCACGAGAAATCCCTGACCTACGCCCGTCTGCTCCGCGAAACAGCCACACTTTACCAATTGCACGGGCGGGAGGGTCTCGCCGCCGGTGCCCGACAACTCGCGCTGCACGTGGCGTTGTCAGTGGCCCTTGATGAACCGGTGGCGCCGGATGCCGTTCACGCGCTCGTCGACGAACTTCGCGAAGTCGTGGACCACGAAAACTTGCATCCCCCCGTGCTGGAATTGCTGGAAACCTACGAGCAGCTCTGAGCCTCGTCTCAACAACCGCTGCGGTTAAGCCGCGATACCGAAAGACGATCGCGGCGTAAGGCCGCTCCTCAATCCGGAACAGCCTGCACCGGAAACTCCACTAGAGAGAAAAATTCGGGCAAAAAAAAATCTGCCGCATTTCCGCGGCAGATGAATTGGCTGGCTGGGTTTCTTAGATCAGCCAGCTGCGACTGCGGACTTCACGAGATCGACAAACGAGCGTGACTCCAGGGCCGCGCCGCCGATCAGACCGCCGTCGATGTCTTTTTGGGCAAGCAACTCGGGCGCGTTAGCCGGCTTCATCGAACCGCCGTAAAGAATGCGCACCTTTTGGGCGAGAGGAGCGCCATAAAGCTTGGTGAGCAAATCACGGATATACGCGTGCACTTCCTGCGCCTGCTCCGTGCTCGCGACTTTGCCGGTTCCGATCGCCCAGACAGGTTCGTAAGCGATAATCACGGTGGTAATCTGCTCCTTGGTCACACCGAGCAAGCCGCCTTCGACATGCCGTTGGACCACCGCGAGCGTGGTGCCACCCTCGCGCTCGACGAGGGTTTCGCCCACGCACAAAATTGGTTTCAGCTGGTTGGCCAGGGAGGTCAGGACCTTCTTGTTGATGAAGGCGTCGGTTTCGCCGAAGTAACTGCGTCGCTCGCTATGGCCCACGATGACATGGGTGGTGAACAATCCGCGCAGCATCTCCGCGGAAACTTCGCCCGTGAAGGCACCGCTTTTTTCGGGATGTACATTCTGGGCGCCCAGCTTGACCGACTGGCCTTCCAGCACGCGACCCACGCTTTCCAAGGCGGTGAATGGAGGACACAGCACGATGTCCACGGACGTCTCGCGGCCAATGGCCTCGACAATATCCTTGGCCAGCGTGACGGCTTCAGCGGACGACTTGTTCATTTTCCAGTTACCAGCGATGAGTTTCTTGCGGATCATGATAGTTGAGTGATAGCGGGTCGTTATCCCGAACGGCCCTTTGGTTTGCGATAGTAATTCGGAGGGCGGTCGAGAGCAACCGCCCGAGTTGGTTCAGTTTTCGAGGAATGCGACGCCGGGAAGCACCTTGCCCTCGAGGAATTCGAGACTGGCGCCCCCGCCGGTCGAGCAATGCGTGACCTTGTCGGCCACCTTGAATTTTTTTGCGGCCGTGGCGGTGTCGCCACCGCCCACCACGGTCGTCGCGCCAGCGACAGTCGCCTCGGCCACAGCCGCGGCCATCGCCTTTGTGGCGCCGGCAAATTTCTCAAATTCGAAGACGCCAGCGGGACCGTTCCAGATAATCGTCTTCGCCCGGAGAATGGCTGCACGATACAGTTCGATCGACTTCGGACCGGCATCGAGCCCCTGCCATCCAGCGGGAATGCCGGTGGCATCGGTCGCTGGCTGGGTGTTCGCATTGGGATCGAACTTGTCCGCACAGATATAATCAACCGGGAAGATAAGTTTCACGCCCTTGGCCTTAGCCTGGTCGGAAAGTTCCTGCACAATCTTCGCGCCCTCGGCGTCGAACAGGCTGTCGCCAATCGACATGCCGTTGATGATTTTTTTGAAGGTATAAGCCATGCCTCCGCCGATGATGATTTCGTCGGCTTTTTGGATGAGATTCTTGATCAGCGGGATTTTGTCGGCAATTTTAGCGCCGCCTAGAATTGCAAGCAACGGACGTTGCGGGTGATCGAGCACCGCGGCGAAGGCCTTCAGTTCGGCCTCCATCAGAAACCCGGCGGCCTTCTGCGGCAGACTGATGCCAACCATCGACGAATGGGCGCGATGCGCCGTGCCAAAAGCATCGTTCACATAGACGTCGCCGAGCTTGGAGAGGGACTCACGGAAAGCCACCACAGCCGCCGCGTCAGCTTTTTTGGAAGTACCGTCCTCAAGCTTCACCTTGCCCTCTTCCTCGATGTAGAAACGGAGATTTTCCAACAACAAAACCTGGCCGGGCCGGAGCGATTTGGCGCGGGTTTCAACCGCCGGGCCGATGCAATCGTCAATGAAGCTAACTGGCACCCCGAGCAATTTTTCTAGTTCCGCCGCGACCGGCTTGAGGGAGAATTTCTCCACTTTCCGGCCATCGGGACGACCAAGATGGGACATCAATACGACTGAGGCGCCTTTTTCGAGGGCGTATTTGATCGAGGGCAGCGCAGCGGCGATGCGCTGCGTGTTGGTAATGGCGCCGGTGGTTTTGTCCTGCGGTACATTGAAATCCACGCGCATGAGCACGCGTTTGCCGGTCAGATCGAGATCGCGAATGGTTTTGAATTTGGACATGGGAAGGAGAAAAAACTGGAGGTCTAAAAAGAAAGAGGCTGAAAGCTGAAAGTCTGCGGCTGAATATTCAGCCCTTCAGTCCTTCAGTCTTTCAGCCTTTGGCTCGGAGCCGTTACGGCTCAGAGTTTGGCGGCGATTTTCTGGGCAAGGTCGACGACGCGATTGGAATAACCCCACTCGTTGTCATACCAGCTGACGAGCTTGAAGAACTTGCTGTTCAGCTCGATTGACGAACCGGCGTCATAAATTGACGAACGTTTGTCGTGAATGAAATCGGTGGAGACCACCTCGTCGGTGGTGTAACCGAGGATGCCCTTGAGATAGGTCTGCGACGCCTTTTCCAGGGCGGCGTTGATTTCCTTGAGGGAAGTTTCCTTGGTGGTCTTGAAGGTCAGATCGACGACCGAGACAGTGGGCACTGGCACGCGGAGAGCCATGCCGGTCAGCTTGCCCTTGACCTCGGGAATCACGAGAGCGACGGCCTTCGCGGCACCGGTGCTCGATGGGATGATGTTCTGCGCTGCGGTCCGGCCGCCCTTCCAGTCTTTCTTGGATGGGCCGTCCACGGTCTTCTGCGTGGCGGTGTAAGCGTGGACGGTCGTGAGGAGGCCTTCCTCGAGGCCGAAACCTTCCTTGAGCAGCACGTGCACGAGTGGCGCTAGACAGTTC
>JANYDX010000521.1 GCA_025363395.1 Verrucomicrobiota bacterium | reverse complement strand
CGCCGCCCGTCTTGACGTGCAAGCTGCCAGGGCCGTGGCAGGCCTCGCAACCGGTGTCACCCACCTTGCTGTCGGACAAGGCAAGCCGGCTGTGGGTCGCGGTGTCAAAGTGGACGGTGATCGCGGTGTGGCACTCCACACATTCCTTGGTGCCGATAAAATTTGCACCCGCCACTTTCGGTGGAGCGAGGACCGCGCGATTTACGGTCACGCATCCGATCAGCAGCAGGCCCCAGACGGCGGCGGCTCCAAAGAGAAGCGAGGTTTTTGACCAACGAGTGGGTGGGATCATGGCGGAAAACTTCTGAACGGTGGGCGCGGGGAAAATCCGGTCTTCGGATTTGCGGAATGATTTTGCCCGAGCTGGCTTCGCACGCCTTGCTGAGAGCTGCGCAGTTATTGCTCTGTCTCACGGCTATCTCGCATCGCGAAGCAGACCGGCGTGCGCCGGGCGCGGGTCGGTGCGAGACCTAAACAAGAACTGCGCAGAATTGGCCAAGGATCGCAGAGCGGTTTGTCACTCAGGCTGGCATCATGCCGCAATGGACAAGAATCTGGTGGCCGCCATGAGGGCCCGACGTTTGCTCATCCGGGAACGTTGGGAAGCCCTGATGCGCACGGAACGCGCCAACAGCCCCATGGCCGATCCCGATCTGCTGGTCCATTTGCTGGATGATACCCTCCATGAAATATTCACCATCCTGTCAGGAACGGACTGCGGTGAAACCGCGCCAACCCTGCCCCACGCCGCCGGCAGCGCAGAATGTCCGTGCGGCTCCAATCCGCTGATTGCCTATTTTATCGCCGGTGAACAAGCGATGCTCGAAGGACTGATTTTGGTCCAAGCCGAAGCGGAGACCTTCGATCCCGTGCAGCGCGACCGAGCCGTCGACACGTTGCTGCTCGTATTTCGCACCATCGCGCATCGGGAAATCAGCGGATTCTGCGGAGTCTGCCAGCTCAATCGGGTGATGGTGAAATCCGCGACGACGAGGCACGCCCATCCCCGCCAGTCACACGCACTTTGGGTGCCGGCTGAAAATGAACGCAAGCAATGCGCAGACCCTGCCGAAATGCCGTGACGTTCACTGTCGTTTTTCCCGTTCTCATCTGACTTGGGCGGACTGCACCGCCGAAGCGAGCCGGCGACCGGACTCGATGCAGTTGGCGAGTGAAATGCCGTCGCGACAATTGCCGCCGATAAACAAACCGGGCGCTGCCAACTCCACCGCCGCACAGGCGTCCTTGAATCGCTGGAAGCCCACATTGTATTGGGGAATCGCCCGCGGCCAGCGCTTCACACTGACAAACGCGGGTTCGCCGCGAGCGCCCAGCAGTGCGCCCAGTTCGGCGCGCACCAGCGCCACCAAATTGTGATCATCAAGCCGAGCGAGCTCGGGCTGGCGCACCCCGCCGACGAATGTCGTCAAACCCACATGGCCCGCCGGTGCCCGGCCGGGAAACAACGTGCTCGAAAACAACGTACCGAGGATGCGCCGTTTTTCCACTTCGGGCACCAGCAGGCCAAATCCGTCCAGCGGATGGGCGACCTCTTCGCGGCGGAACCCGGTAAAGACCGACGCGACGGCCGACTGCTCGATCTCGCGCAATTCAGCCAGTCGCTCCGCCTCGTGCACCCCCTCGAAACGCAAGCGCGCCAGTACATCGGCGGGCAAAGTACAAATCACGGAGGAACACCGTTGCTTCCGCAGGATGCCGGCCATCTGTGTTTCAATTTCCCAGCCCGAGTTGGTCCGGCGCACGACCGTCACCTCGCAATCGCAACGAAGGGCCGGACCCAAAACCCGGGCGAGAGCGCGGGGAATTTCTTCGAGACCTTCCGGAAAGGAAATCATTCCTCCGCGGGGAGCGCCAGAGGGATTGCGCCGCTTGATCGCGCCGCGGATGAGCGAGCCGTGCTCCTGTTCGATGGCGTGGAGCTTGGGAAAGGCGTGGCACACCGAGAGGCGTGCCGGATCGCCCGCATGGACGCCGGCGACAAACGGATTCACCACGTAATCGAGAAACTCGCGCCCGAGCCTCCGGATCACGAATTCCGCCACTGTTTCCTCGGCCGCAGCCGCAGTTCGGCCGCGAAATATTTCGCCCAGCACGTTGAATTTGGCGGACCACGAAAGCAGCCGGGTGGAGATAAATCCCAGCGGCGAGCCAGGCAGCGCGACCAGCCGGCCAGCCCGCACGATGTAACGTTTCTTCGCCGCCGGTGAGGCTTCAAGTCCGCGCGACCGCAGTCCAAGCTCATTGACGAAAGCAGTGACGGCCGGCGTTCCTTCGAAGAGCGTGTTCGGACCGGACTCGTGCAACCACCCGTTCTCACGCCTGGCGCCAATCACGCCGCCCGCCCGGGAACCGGCCTCGCACACGACCACCGCAACTCCACTGCGCTGCAAGTGCCACGCGGCACTCAATCCGGAAAGGCCACCGCCCAGGATCGCAACCGGCAAACCGTCGGGCGCGGCCGACTCACCCGGCGCGCCGGGGTCATTCATTGTGGTCACGGCGGCTTGAGCCGGATAAGACAATCGCGGGGATGTACTCAGAGTGGGCGAATTAAAGTTTCCTGGTCCGCAGTCGGCTGGCTTGAAGAGCGGCCGCGAGCTTAAATCGCTGCCTGCCCGTGAAGGTGGTCGCGATAATCGCTGGGCGATTCCCCGGCCACGCGGCGAAACACCCGGTTGAATTGGGAGAGGGATTGAAAGCCGGCTTCATAAGCCGCCTCGCTCACCCGCGTGTGGGGATTGAGCAACAGCTTTTTCACGGTCTCGATCCGGACCCGCGCCAGATAATCCGTGAAGGTGAGCTCAGTCGCCTTCTTGAAAACCTTGCAGAAGTAGAACGCGCTCATGTGCACAGCCTGCGACACCTGGGTTAGGGAAATTTCCTCGCTCTGATGTTCCGCGATGTAATGGCGCGCCTTCGTGATCGCCGGCGATTCAACCGCCGCTTCCTGAACGAAGAGTTGATTGCTGAGCGAGGAAAGATGCTGGGCGAAGATGCCGAGCAGTCTCACCACGGAGTCGTAATGATTTTTCGGGATGACCCGCGTCTGCATATATGCCTTCTCCAGCGCCTGAGCATCCCCCAAGGAATCCCAGGCCC
>JANYDX010000537.1 GCA_025363395.1 Verrucomicrobiota bacterium | reverse complement strand
TGCCCATATCCTTATGGGTGTAGACGGCTTCGAGTTTTCCGCCGTGCGCGCCCTCGTTCGCATTGTAATAATGCGCCACGAGATTCAGCCCAACTTGCTCAAACGGAATCCCGCCGTCGGTGTAGAGCAGATCGGGTTGATAGTGGTCAACGAGGTCCTTGATGCGATTAAACCATTCCTGATGCCACTCGGGGTTGGTCGCGTACCACGAGCGGCCCCATTTGAATGGTTCGTTATGCTCGGGATGGTACAGATCCGCATAGGCGGGATCGGCCCCGTCGTAGCGAACGCCGGGGGTCGGTCCATATTGATCCCAGCCGTGACTCGGACTCCACCAGGCGTAGCTCGGGCCGAGATGTTCGGAAACGCCGAAGCGCAGGCCGGCCTTGGCCGCCGCCTGTTTCCATTCGCCGACGACGTCGCGGTGCGGGCCCATGGCGACCGAATTCCAGCGGTGGAATTTCGAGTCCCACAAATCGAAGTTGTCGTGGTGCACGCCCATGCTGACAAAATATTTCGCGCCCGCCTTCACGTAGAGCGCCATCAACGCGTCCGGGTCCCACTTCTCCGCCTTCCAGAGCGGAATGATGTCCTTGTAGCCGTGCTTCGAGGGATGGCCGTAGGTTTTGAGGTGGTGCTCGTATTGCGGATGCCCCTGCAAATACATCTGGCGCGCATACCAGTCGCCCTGGCGCGGCACGGCTTGCGGACCCCAGTGCGCCCAGATACCGAACTTCGCGTCGCGAAACCACTCCGGGGTTTGGTATTGACGCAAAGATTCGACCGTCGGCGCGAATGTTCCTGCCGCAATCGGCTCGGGCGGCGACAACGGATCGGCGGCGCGGAGACTTCCGGTGAGGACGCAACCGCCAAGAATTGCGAAGCGCAGCAGGCGATGAAGGGAGCGTGAATAAACCATAAGATTTTAGGGGGCAGGCTTCGTCGCAGACTGCCCGGGCTGGGTGAAAGTTGGCCAGCGATCCGCATCCCAAAACAAATCACTGACGCGCAGTGCGGGCCGGCCGTTGTTCTGCGCATCGTAGGTATGACGGGCGATCAACCAGGCCCCGCCGGTTTGATACACGTCCTGTCCGCCCGGTCCTTTCCAGCGTTCCCCGCCGATTTCGAGCACGGTGCCGCCGCCGCGCAGGAGTGAGACGCCCGCTTTGTCCACATACGGACCCGTGATTTTCGCGGAGCGACCGCAGGTGATTTTGTAAGTGCTCTTCACGCCCGCGCAGCATTTGTCGATGGAGACAAAAAGGTAGTAGTAGCCGTTCGCGTAAACGAGATTGGGGCCTTCGATGCCGTTTTCCCTCCGGGCAATGCAGCGAATGGCCCCGGCCGGCTTCATCGTCGCAGGATCGAGCGCGACGAGCTGAATGCCGTCGAACCACGAGCCAAAGGCCAGCCAGGGTCTGCCAGCAGCGTCGGTGGTGAGAAACGGATCGATCGCGTTGTAGGCATCTTGTCCGCTGCGCGAATTGATCACCAAACCGTCGTCGCGCCAGTCGCCGGCCGCGAGGCTGGTACAGGATTTCAATCCGATTGCCGAGCTGTTCCGGCCAAATTCGGAGACGGAATAATAACACCAAATCCGTCCGCCAAATTCCTGCACGTCCGGCGCCCACACATCCAGCGGGCGCATCGCCGGGGCATATTTCCGCCACCACGGCAGTTCCGCGGAGAAAAGCGGCGCGGCCTGCGTCCAATTCAAGCCGTCAGGCGAGGTCTTCACGCGCAGGCCCGCCCCGGTCGTGAAACACCACCACCTCCCGCCCTCCTTGATCAGGCTCGGATCGTGGGCATTCAGTGCGCCGGTGAGCGGCCAGTCAGCGGCCCGCCCCACAACGCCCGTCAGCAACACGAGCCCGAGAAAGATATGACGTTGCATGACGGAGACCGGACCACGCGGCGGTCACGCCGCGAATCTCATTTGCTGATGCCCATGCGGAGAACCGTGAACGAGTTCGCCGGCAGCGTCAGATCGAACTTTGGCGCCGCCGGGGAAAAAGCGGTTTCACGCGGTGCCACGCGGTCCGGGGCATCGAAGGTGTTCACCGCGTCCAGATTGTCCGCCTGCAACACCGTCATTGTGCCGCGAGAGAGATGCTGCACGCCGGCCAAGTCCACTGTGGTGGCCGCAGACTGCGGCGTGGCATTCACCAGCTTGAGAATCACCTCGCCGGTTGTCGCATCGAAAACGGAAGACGCATACACGCGCTTCTCTTCGGCCGCAGACAACTGGCTCAAGACGACGGGCAGAATCCGGTCGCCGCGATTCTGGGCGAACAGCGCCTGCACATGATAGTTCGGCGTGCGGAGCGTGCGGAGATTGTCGGTCCAGAGTAGATTCGGCGTCCATTGCCAGGCGTCCACGTGGGCGAAAAGCGGGGCGTACGAGGCCATGCGAACGACATCCGAGTTGCGTTCAAGACCGGTCAGAAAAGCCGCCTCCGCGAGAGCGCAGGAAAGATTATTGCGATTTTTCGTACTGAGGACCGCGACACTTTGTGCGGCGTATTCGCCCATGAAAACCTTGGGGCCATTGCGGTCGTAGCCATCGTAACGGTGGGCGTTGTCCAGAAACCAATCCGGCAAGGCGTAGGAGTGTTCGTCGATGATGTCGGCGTGCAATCCCCGCAATTTTTCCCACGCGAATTTGAAACGGGCATCACCCGAATCCGGGCCGGCGGCGGAAACCAAGGCGATCTCAGGGTGCTTGTCCTTGATCACCTGGGCAAACCGGGTGTAGCGATCAATGTATTCCTGGCCCCATTGTTCGTTGCCGACGCCGAGGAGTTTCATGTTAAACGGTTCCGGATGACCCATGGCGGCGCGCTTGGCGCCCCAGGTGCTCGTGGCCGGGCCGTTCGCAAACTCGATCAAGTCGAGCGCGTCCTGAATGTAGGGTTCCAGCTGATCGAGCGGGCACAGTTCGCCCGAGTTAAACTGGCAGGCCATGCCGCAATTCAGGATCGGCAGCGGCTGCGCCCCGATGTCCTCGCACAGCTGGAAGTATTCGAAGAACCCGAGCCCGAATGACTGGAAATAATCCGGCGCGGGCCGGTGGAGAAATTCATAGTTCCAGCGGTTGATGAGCAGCTTTCGATCCTCGACGGCGCCGAGGGTGTTTTTCCATTGATAACGGCGGGCGAGCACACTGCCCTCGACGATACAGCCACCGGGAAAACGCAGGAAACCCGGGTGCAAATCCGCCAGGGCCTGCACCATATCGGAGCGCAAGCCGCCGGCCCGATTTTTCCAGGTTTTGCCGGGAAACAGCGAAACGAAATCCAAGTCAACGGCGCCCTTGCCTTCCAGCAATACAGCGATCCAGCATTTCGGATCGGTGTCCTTCGGCTGAAATGTGGCGGTGTATCTTTCCCAGCTGTTGGTGAAATCCTTCAGCTCCACGGTGTCGAGCACCGTACCATCGCCGCCGTAAAGCCTCACCGTCAGCTTTGGGGTGCCCGCCACACTCCGCACCCGGGCGGAAAAAACATAGCTCTCGCCCTGGCGGACGCCGATGCCACGAAAGCCCTCGTTGGACAGGCCGAAGGGCGCGGTGCCTTCGGATTGCAGACGCGCATAGTGCGGGTTGTTGGCGTTGAAGGGGGCATCATCGCGCACGGAAATTTTGCCCTTGGCTTTCGACGGACTCAGTGTCGCCCAACCCATCAGTGGCTCCGGAAATTCAAAGCCGCGGTTCTTGATCAGCTCGGCATAGAGCCCACCATCCGCCCCGAAATTAATATCCTCAAAGAAAATGCCCCACATCGCCGGGTTGATCGGCGCACCAGGCCGGGCCACATCCACGGTAACCGTGGCGGCCGGAAGAGGAAGACCACCGGCAGCAATGAGCAGCACAGCAGCAATAAAAGATCGGGGCATATTCATAGAAGAAAGGAAGGCACTTGAGCGTAACCGCAAAGGGGCGGCTGGCAGCGTAGGCCACTGAAGGGGCAACACCAGCCGGTTGATGCTTTACCGTTAAGGAAAAACGCCGCACCGGTCGGACGGAGCGCACCGACGAGGCCGGGAAGCAGCGCGGACCGAAAAAGTCCGCCAGCGCCCCCCGCCCCGCTTGAGACCAGAGTGGATGTCAAAAACCGAAAGTCCGATTGCGGTGCAGCCTGGGGATAAATGTAGGCGGGGTACGGGCACCCCGCCTACATCGTGATTAATTTGCCATTCTCCCCTTGCACGCACGGCGGAAATCCTGGCTCAGAAATGATACCTCACACCGACCTCGATGGTCCGGTCAAAAAGACGCGAATCACGGGGATGCAGGCGGGCATCATCACCGAAATAATCCTGGAATTTCTGATTCAACAGATTGGTCGCATCGACCGTGATCGTGAAATTCCTGGTGAAGGCGTAGCTCGCATTGAAATCCAGCCGGCTCGTGGGTTTCACGCGGATGACGCGGAGGGGATTGCCCGGAGCGTTCGGGCCGTCGAAGGTGTCGACATAACCGCCGCGCCAGTTGTAAGCCAGGCGGGTTGAAAAAGCGCCCCGCTCATAAATGCCGATGATGTTGTAGGATGTCTTGGAAACCTGCGTATAAGCGCGTCGAACGCGTGCGCCCACCGCCGCACCGGGCGAGGTATCCGCGGCATCGGAATCGCCGTCGATGTAGGTGAAGTTGGTCTGCACGCCCAGACCCTTAAAGGCCTCGGGGAGAAAATCCAGGAACTGCGTATACGCAGCCTCCAGGCCCTGCAGGTGACCCTTGCCGGAATTCCGCGGCCGGGTGACAATATAATTGACGCCGCCGATGGTTTCCGTCGAAGCGAAGGTTTGGACATAGCCATCGATGGACCGGTAGAAGCCGGTGATCGAGACGTTGCTGGACTTGGCAAAATAGTATTCGAGCGACACGTCGTAGTTGTCGGACTTTACGCTATTCAGGTCAGGATTGCCACCACTGCCTGTGCCAACTGAACCGCCGGTCGTCGTGGGACTGTTGAGATTGACCACGGGATTAAGGGCCGCGAAATCAGGTCGCGTGACCGAGCGCCCGTAAGAGAAGCGGAAATACAAATCCTTCTCCAGTTTGAGGCGGCCATTCAGCACGGGCAGGATATCCGTTTGGTTCTTGCTGCGATTGACCGGGGAACCATCCGCCAGATTGCCGACCAATTTTTCGTCGGTCTTGACGGCGCGAAATCCGAAGAGGCCTTCCAGTGGATTGCCGCCCATGTCGAGCTTGTACCCGGCCTGCGCGTAAGCGGCGTAGGTTTTTTCCTTGTCTGAAAAGGACTGGGTCGGGTCAAAGCCCGGGTCAGTCACCGGGCGGCCAAAGAGGGGACGGAGCGTGGCAACGTTATCGCGCAGGAAGTCGGGATTGCCCGCATACCAGTTCGAAGCACCGAACTGGCTCGTGGAAAACAATCCGTCGGGAGCGAGACTGCCGAATCCGGGAATCGACGCGGTTGGCGTGACGCCGCGACCGGCCGCCGGCGCGATATCATTCGCACTCGTCTGGCGGGACTTCGCGTCACGGCTGCTCACGCGGACGCCGGATTTGATGTTGGTCAGAATACCTTCGTTGATCGCGTAGTCCGCGTCGGCTTTCCAAGCGGTCTCCTTACTCGTGGCGTAACCGTGATTGTCGAACAGGCCCCACAGGCGGAAATTATTCGCATCCCTGATGCCGTCGCCGCCGCCGCCAGTGATGCCGATATTGGTGCCATTCGGATTGTTCAGGTCGAAGGTAAAGGTGGAGGGCGTGGGCGGTACATACTGCACGTCGACGATGACCCCGCGGTTTTTAAAGCTGCTCCAGTTATAAACGATTTCGGTATTGAGCTTGAGGCGGTCGCGCTGCCATTTCGCGCCAAACACACCCTGATAACTGTCGGTTCGGTCGGAAAACGCCTGGGTGCTGTTCAAATGAAAATTATTCGTGGTCGTCTCCTTGCTCACGATGTTAGTTCCCGGATTCAAAGTGACCGCCTGGAACGCGCCAAAACGCGGGAAGCCGATGAAGAAGTGAACATCGTGCTTGTTACGGTAGCCGGTAAACAGCACGTCGGAGTAGAACTCGAGCTCGCTGTTCGGGCGCCATTGCAGGGAAAGATTATAGGCGGGACGTTTGCGGTCGCCGGGGACGAGCAGCGAACCGGCCGTGACGGGTAATTCGATAGCGGTCTGACCCGGGACAAAATTAGTGGTGACCGGCTCCCAAAGGAAATTAAAGACGCGCTGATCCTTGAAGTGATACCGCGAATCGGAAACGGACAGCAGCGCGCCGAATTCGCCGCCACCGGACACCTTCCAATGATTGGAAACCAGGACGCTGCCAATCCAACTGGTTTTGTCCGCGTATTTGCCCATGATGGCACGCGCACCGCCAGCCAGCTGAAATCCGCTAAAGTCAAAGGGCCGGCGCAAACGGATGTCGATCAGACCGGCAATACCACCTTCGATTTGCTCCGGCGAATTCGACTTGTAGACGTCAACGCCGGCGACCAGTTCCGCCGGAATATCCTGAAGGGCCACCCCGCGGCCGGTGCCCGTGAAAATCTCGTGGCCATTCACGGTCGTGCCAAGATTCGGCAGACCGCGGACAAACACTGTGTTTACCTCGCCGTTGTCCCGGGCCACCTGGATGCCGGGAACGCGCTGAAGCGCGTCGGCCACGGTATTGTCGGGGAGTTTGCCAATATCCTCGGCCACCACCGAATCGACGAGTTGCACGGAGTTCTTCTTAATCTCCAGGGCGCTGGTCAAACTGGCGCGCACGCCAGTGACCACCAAGGCGTCGAGGACGACCGGTGCGTCGGCCGCGGGTTTGTCCGCAACCGGCGTTTTTTCCTGCGCCTGGGCGGAAATAAAACCAAGAATCAAGGCCAGCGTGGACGCGGAACAAAGCGCACCGATCTTTCTGTGGCTCACAGAAATCGGCCTGCGCGACTGAGGTTGGGGTGTGGGGGTCATAAGGGAGGTAAGACTTGGATGCAGTTCACAAACAGCCACCGGAAGTAGGGTGGCTTACTTTAAAATGCGCCGTTTGCCGCCAGAACCCGACAGCCTCACCAAAAAATTATCAGTAATTTATGCCTTTAGGTGTAATACTCCGAAAACCACGGCGAGGTCGCCGTGGCTCGGGAAAAAGGTGAGCTGGAGCGCGGGCGACCTAGCCCGCGCTTAGACCGAAGCCGCGGGGGCCGCCTCCGGCGGATAAACTTACCCCCAGAATTTTTATTTCCTCCGGCAGAATCAGTAGTTCGCGAGAGAGAAACCGCACCTCGCTAGCTCCGTCGGTTGGAAAACTCTCCCTACCGCGGGGCTCGTTCACCGGAATCTGCGACCGTTTCCAATAAGGTGGAGCTTTCGTGCAGGAGAATCCGGGCAAAAATCCAATCGAACCAGAAACCCTGCACCGGCGAACCCACTCTGCTCTTGAACTTGCTCTCCACTATCTCCCGTCCCGCCAGAAGCTCGGCCTGCGCTTCCCCAACCCGGCCCAGCTGCTGGCAGGCCATCGCCAGAATCACCCGCGCCGTCGCCGTGCGCGGTGCATTCACCTCGGGATAAGCCAGACAACGGCGACTCCACTCCACCGCCTTGGGATAATTACCCGTGCGATACTCCCACAGGGCGAGGGATACGGACAGCCACGCCGCCTGGAAAACATCGCCGCCCACATCCGCTTCCCCAAAATATTTCGCCGTGGCGGTGGCGAATGGAATCAGGGAATCCATGAGCTTTTTGTCCGCCGGCAGGAGCAGGCAGATCTTGAGAATGCGGTCCGTGGCGGGACAGGGCGCAGCCGTAAAGCGCGCTATCGCTCCTTCCCGGAAACGTTCATAACCTTTCGGGTCGCCTAGTTCGATCAGGACGGGGCCGGCCCGCAAATGATCCAGGGTCGCACTGTCCCAGCCGTCGAGCTGGTTCACCTGCAACAACAGCGTGAAGCGATCCGCCGCCTGTTTCCACCGATTGCGCACCGCGTGCCATTCCGCCAGCGAGCGCAACACGGTGGCGCCCTCCACGGTGGGCTGCGTCAGGGAAATTTCATTCAACAACGCGTCGGCCGCTTCAAATTTTTCCTGGCTCACAAGCAGTGCCGCCTGCGTGATTTTTTCGCGGAGCTCCGCCTCGTGCCGCAAGCGGGCCTGTTGTTGCTCGGCGGCCACCGCCCGCTGGTGCGCCTCCCGCTCCCGCAGGAACAGCCAGGTGGACGTGCCGGTGCCGATCACCAGCGCCACCGCCACCGCGCCACCGGCCGCAAACACCACGCGGTTCCGCCGGACCAGTTTCTGAAAACGATAACGCCAGCTCGGCGGACGGGCCATAACCGGCTCATTGTTCAAGTGACGCTGGATGTCCATCGCCAGTCCGTTCGCCGTTTCATAACGGCGGCTGCGATCCTTTTCCAAAGCCTTCAAGACGATCCAATCGAGATCCCCCCGAAGCGACGAAATCAACCGCGGTGGTTCAAGCTGTCGGCAATCGGCCGCCTTGATCAAGTCCTCCCGCGGTAGTGTGGTCAGGCGGACGGAGGGCCGGGGCGGCTCCTTCTCGCGGAGCGTCCGGCGCATCTCATCCAGGCCGGCCTTGATCAACTCCTTCGGATCAAACGGCGTTCTTCCGGTCAGAAGTTCATAAAGCAACACCCCCAGGCTATAGATGTCACTGCGCGTATCCACATCGAGCCCGCCCATCTCCGCCTGCTCGGGACTCATGTAGGCCGGCGTCCCGATCAACGCTGCGAATGTTGCGAACAGACTCTTGTCCGTGAGCCTGGCCTCGGTCGCCTTGGAAATCCCAAAGTCGATCACCTTGGGCACCGGCACTCCGTCATGCAAAGCGACCATGATGTTCGACGGCTTGATGTCCCCGTGAATGATACCCTTTTGGTGCGCGTGCTGGATCGCGTGGCAGCTTTGCACAAAAAGATTGAGGCGCTGCTGGAGGTCGAGCCGGTTCCGGTCGCAATACTCGGTGATTTTCACGCCCCGCACCAACTCCATGACAAAGTAAGGCGGCCCCCGGTCCGTCGCTCCGGCATCAAACACCCGGGCGATATTGGGATGATCCATCATGGCCAGCGCCTGGCGCTCGGCCTCAAACCGGGCGATGACGCTCTTGGTTTCCATTCCGAGCTTGATGATCTTGAGCGCGACGCGGCGGCGGACGGGCTCTTCCTGCTCCGCCATATAGACAACGCCGCAACCGCCCTCCCCGATTTTTTCGAGCAACTTGTAACGTCCAATGCGGGTGCCCAGCGGTTCCTCGCCGGGCGGATCCATCCTCCCCGCCGCCGGCGCAGCGAGGATGTCGGCGGAAAACTGCAGGGCGGCGCCGGGCCGGGTCCGGACGGTGCTGCTCTCGCTGAAAAAACTTTCGGCGCCGGCCGACGCCTCGAGCAAAGCCTCGATCCGCGCGAGCAGCGCGAAATTTCCCGCACACCCTCGGGCGAGAAAAGCCGCCCGCTCCGCCGCGCCCGGCAATTTCCGGGCGGCGTCGAACAAATCTTCCTCGCGTTGCATGTCGGCGTTCATTCTTCAGGGGTCACTTCAATCATGCGCGCTCTGGAGGCAAAACCCGAAACCGAAAAGCGAAAAACCGGCCCGCGCCTCATTGCTGCGCCCGGATGCTTTGAAACAGCCACGCTTTGGCGTAGGCCCAGTGCCGCTCAATGGTGCGCTCGGTGCAAGCCATGCTTTCCGCCACTTGCTGGTTGGTGAGTCCGCCGAAAAATTTCAACACCACCACCCTCGCCTTCTCCGGATCCTGCGTCTGCAGTTTTTCCAAGGCATCATCGATCAGCAGCACCTTTTCGTCCGGTGTGGTCGCCGCCAGTTCGAGCTGCTCCACCTCGACCCGCAGTTGATCGCCCCCGCGTTTCAGGCGGGATTTGCGGCGCGCGTTCTCAATCAGGATCCGTCGCATGGCCTGCGCCGCCGCGCCGAAAAAATGCGCGCGGTTTTGCCAGCGACGGTCGCCGTCGCCAAACATGCGCAACCAAGCCTCATGCACCAGAGCCGTGGGCTGCAAGGTCTGGCCCGCCGCCTCCTGCGCCATCCGCGCCGACGCATGCCGGCGCAATTCCGCATACACGAGCGGCAAAAGTTCCTCGGACGCACAGTCCTCCCCGCGTCCGATGGCCTGGAGCACCATGGTGATCTCGCTCATAAGATTGAACGAATTGGAAATTGCACGGGATGAAGGGGCGGAATGCGCCTACCGGAAAATCCGGGGCACAGCGGGGGTTGACGCAGAGAGATCGTGGTCTCGGTAAGATTCGAGTCAAGCAGGGGTTGGTGCGCTTGGGGACTGATAACAAAAAGACGCCCCACTCATGAACAGACAATCCCTGCCCGCAAACGCTTCTTGCAATTACCGTCAAGTGACAACTCCTTCCCGTCGGCTTTTTCGCGTCCGTGTTCACCGATCAGCTGCCCCCGCCCCACTCCACACTGGCTTTTTAAACCAACATGCGCCTACTCTTTCGGCCACCAACCATGAAAAAACGCCTCCTGCCCCTCACTCTGGCCCTAACGCTTTTTTTTCCTGCCGCAGTCCTCGTGCGCGCGGATGAAAAACCCGCCGCCCCCGACGGCAAGCCTGCCCAAAAGGAAGAGGAGACAGAATTGGGCAAAACGATGGAAAAACTCAATGGCGCGTGGCGCAAATTGCGCAAACAGGTGGCCGATCCGGCCAGCAACGCCTCCTCCCTCGAATTGGTTGCGACCGTCAAAGAGCAAACCGAAAAAGCCCTCACGCTGCAGCCGGACAAGGCCAAGGACATCCCTGAAGCGGACCGCGCAAAATATATCCAAGGCTACCAGGACAAGATGAAGGAATTCATGGCGAAACTGGAAAAGCTGAACGCCGCTTTCAAAGCCAACGATAACACCGCCGCCGCCGCCCTGCTCAAGGAACTCGGCACCCTGCAGCGCGAAGGCCACAAGGAGTACAAGCGTCCCGATAAGTAAGACGGGACTGAATCACTTCCCCTTCCAAGGCGAGGCCCACCGCCCCGCCTTTTTTGTGCCCGCGCCCAAACCCCGGAACCGCGTGGAAGCAGAGCGCGCCTGCCCGACCGAGAGGGGAAGCCTTCCCAGTTATGAGGAACTCCGTGCGGCTTTGCCGGTGTAATGCGCGATCCCTCGCTCGCCGAGGCATTTAAAGGGGGGGTACAAATTGCCCCCCTTTCGCTTGAGTTCACGACGGCCGGTGGGCCACAGAAACTTCAATGCTGGAATACCGAAGGCATTTTCCGCCTGATCCAGACCATCCCCAGCCCCAAGGCCGAGCCGTTCAAACGCTGGCTGGCCAAAGTCGGCTATGAACGCGTGCAGGAAATTGAAGATCCCGAACTCGCCACCAAACGCACCCGCGCCCTCTACCTCGCCAAGGGTTACTCCGATGCTTGGATTGAAAAGCGCATGCGCAGCATCGCCCTCCGCGATGAATTGACTGGCGAATGGAAGAAACGCGGCGTCAAAGAACGCCTCGAATACTCCATCCTCACCGCAGAAATCTCCAAGGCGGCCTTTGGTCTCACGCCCCCGGAATACGCCGCACACAAGGGACTGCAGCGTCAGAATCTGCGCGACCACATGCTGATCTGGAATTAATTTTTTCCATGCTCGGCGAAGCGGCCACGACCGAGATCACCCGCACCACCGATGCCAGGGTCTTTCCTCAAAGCAAAGTTGCAGCCAAGGCAGGAGGCACCGTCGCTGGCAATGCCCGGCGCGACTTGGAGAAAAAATCCGGCCGCCAGATCGTCAGTCGCGAAAACTACCTGGACGCCCCCGAGTCCGCCAAGCGCCTGCCACGGGGCAAGACCAGGTGATTTTTGAAGCCCCTGCAGTCCGGTTTTCCACCCTGTAGGTTGCTCGCTTGCGGCAGGCCGTTCCTCGCCCCCAAAGACGGCACGGCGCAAGCACCGAGCTTACATTTTCAAGTGCTTCAGCCAGTGTGGATGAACGGTTAACCTCGTCCGGCCTTCACCTTTTTGAGTGTGGTCAGGCTCCCGTGTGACTGTAAAGTAGCAGCACTGTTTTCCCGCGGCCACCCAACCGCTAACCTCATCCCCTGTGTATACCCTTGGCATTGATTACGGCACAAACTCGGTGCGCGCCCTCGTGGTTCGTTGCGCCGATGGCGCGGAACTGGGCAGCAGCACCGTCAACTACCCTTCGGGTTCGCAGGGCATTCTCCTCGACCCGCGCGATCACCATCTCGCCCGCCAACATCCGGCCGACTATCTCTTCGGTTTGGAAAAGAGCGTCCGCCTGGCCCTGGCCGCCGCCAAAAAAACGCGCGGCTTCGACGCAAAAAAAGTGATCGGCCTCGGCGTCGACACCACGGGCTCCAGTCCCATCCCGGTTGACGCCCACAATGTCCCGCTCGCCTCTTCGAAAAAGTGGGCCAAAAATCTCCACGCCCAATGCTGGTTGTGGAAGGACCACACCAGCTGGCGCGAAGCCGCCGAAATCACCCAGCTCGCCGCGCAGCACCGCCCGCAATTCATCGCCAAATGCGGCAACACCTATTCTTCCGAGTGGTTCTGGTCGAAGCTCTGGCACTGCCGCACCGTCGCCCCCAAGGTATTCGCCGCCGCCCATTCCTGGGTTGAGTTATGCGACTGGGTCCCGTCCGTCCTCGCTGGCATCACCGATCCTACGCAAATCAAACGCGGCATCTGCGCCGCCGGCCACAAGTCCCTTTACTCCGACGACTGGGCCGGCCTGCCCGACAAGGAATTTCTCGCGCTGCTCGATCCGGCTCTCGCGGAGCTGCGCGACCGCCTCTACACGAAAGCCTACGACGCCACCGAATCCGCCGGCGCGCTGACTGCCGAGTGGGCCAAAAAATTGGGCCTGCCCGCGGGCATTCCCATCGCGATCGGCGAGTTCGATGTGCACTACGGCGCCATCGGCTGCGGCGTCGCCGAGGGCACTCTCGTCAAGGTTATCGGCACCTCGACGTGCGACTGCGGCGTCGTCTCCGCCAGCAAGAGCGTGCCGGACATTCCCGGCATCTGCGGTATCGTCCCAGGTGCGATTCTCCCGGGTTTTTACGGCCTCGAGGCCGGCCAGTCCGCCGTCGGTGACATTTTTAAGTGGTGGGTCGAGCTCGTCTGCGAAGGCAACGCCGCCCGCCATGCCCGCCTCACCCAGGAGGTGGCCAAACGAAAACCCGGCGCAAGCGGCCTCCTCGCGCTCGACTGGCAAAACGGCAACCGCACCATCCTCGTCGATCCGCTGCTCACCGGCGTCATCATCGGTTGCACGCTCCACACGACCCAGGCAGAAATTTATCGCGCACTCATTGAAGCCACCGCTTTCGGCGCGCGCGCCATCATCGAACGCTTCAAGGAATACGGCGTGCCCATCGACCGCGTCGTCTGCGCCGGCGGCATCGCGGAGAAGAATCCGCTGCTCATGCAAATCTACGCCGACGTCACCGGCTGCACCATGCTCGTCTCCGGTTCCAGTCAGGCCTGCGCCCTCGGCTCCGCCATTTCCGCGGCCGTGCTCGCCGGCGCGCATCCGGATTTCCCGACCGCGCAGCGCAAGATGACTTCACTCAAAAAAGTCGCCTTCAAACCAAAGCCCGACGCGCAAAAAATCTACAACCAGCTCTACGCGCTCTACCGTCAGGTCCACGATTCGTTCGGCGGCCTGAATAAATCCGCGGATTTATCGCGGGTCATGAAAGACCTGCTGGCGCTGAAATAACCCGATTGCTCCGACCCACTCCTTCTCATTCCCGTACTCCTAATCGTTCTCTCCTTCCCCGTTTAGATCCGGAAGAAAGAGAACGAGTAAAAGCACGAGAAGGATTTAGATTCCCTCCTTTATGAATACCCCCGCCTGTCTATCCCATCCCGTCCGCCGCCTGACCCTGCTCGCGTTGTGCCTTGGTTCCCTGCTCACCTCCCGCGCTGCCGAATCCTCCGCATCGCTCACGCTGCACGCCGATCAGCCCGGCGCCGTCATCAACCGGAACATTTACGGCCAGTTCGCCGAACACCTCGGCACCTGCATCTATGGCGGCATCTGGGTCGGCGAGGATTCTTCGATTCCCAACACCCGCGGGATGCGCAACGACGTCATCGCCGCCCTCAAGCAGTTGCAAGTCCCCGTGCTGCGCTGGCCGGGCGGCTGTTTCGCCGACGAATATCACTGGAAAGACGGCATCGGTGCGCGCGAAAAGCGCCCCTCCATGATCAACACGCATTGGGGTGGCGTGGTGGAGAACAACCATTTCGGCACCCATGAATTTCTCGATTTTTGTGAACTCATCGGCACCGAGCCGTACGTCTGCCTCAACGTCGGCAGCGGCACGGTCCAGGAAGCGATGGAGTGGGTTGAGTATATGACTTCCGATGCCAGTTCGCCCATGGCCAATCTTCGCCGCGCCAACGGCCGCCAGGCGCCATGGAAGATCAAGTATGTCGCCGTCGGCAACGAGAGCTGGGGCTGCGGCGGCAACATGCGTCCGGAATATTATGCGGACGAATTCCGTCGTTATAACACCTTCGTCAAAAATTACGCGGGCAACCGCATCACCCGTGTCGCGGGCGGTTCGAATGGCGACGATCTCAACTGGACCGAAACGCTCATGGCCAACGCCGGCAAACAAATGGACGGCCTTTCCCTCCACTGGTACACGCTGCCCACCGGCAATTGGAAAAAGAAAGGCTCCGCCACCGAATTCGCCGAAGCCGCCTGGATGTCCACCCTCCGTCATACTCTGCACATGGAGGAATTGCTCACGAAGCACTCCGCGATCATGGACAAATACGATCCGGAAAAGCGCGTCGGCCTCGTCGTCGACGAATGGGGCACTTGGTACGACGCCACTCCCGGCACCAATCCTGGATTTCTCCAGCAACAAAACACGCTGCTCGATGCCATCGTCGCCGGCCTGAATCTTCATCTTTTTCAAAATCACGCAGACCGAGTGAGCATGGCCAACATCGCCCAGATGGTGAATGTGCTGCAGGCCATGATTCTCACCGACAAGGACAAGATGGTCCTCACGCCCACCTACCACGTCTTCGAAATGTACAAGGTTCATCAGGGCGCCACCTCGCTCCCCGTCGCGCTCTCAACACCGGATTACGTTCTCGGGGCCGATAAAATCCCCGCCGTCAGCGCGGCCGCTTCCCGTGATGCCGCCGGCAAGGTTCACCTGTCGCTCGTCAACGCCAATCCAAACTCCGCCATCACCGTTTCCTGCACGCTGGCGGGCCTTACCGCCAAATCCGTCAGCGGTCGTGTGATCACCTCCGCCGCGATGCAGGATCACAATACCTTCAGCGCGCCCGAAGTCGTGAAACCCCAACCGTTCAACGGCGCAAAAGTGGACGCCAGCGGCCAGCTCACCGTCGCGTTGCCCGCCAAGTCCGTCGTCGTACTCACGCTCGAATAAGTTCCCTGTATCTCCGAATGTAGGAGCTTGCTTGCAAGCGATTCATCACCTGGCCGTCACCCGGACGGACTGAATCGCCTGCAAGCAGGCTCCTACAGCCGATCACCCTCTTTTCCATTAATCCATGAAACTCGCTCCTTCTGAAATCTGGTTCGTCTGCGGTTCGCAGCACCTCTATGGCCCGGGCCCGCTCAAGCAGGTCGCCAACAACGCCCGCCAGGTCGCCGCGGCCCTCGACGATTCCAAGCACATCCCCATCGATCTCGTCTTCAAGACACTGCTCACCACGCCGGACGAAATCACGCAGCTCTGCCTCGACGCCAATTCCGATCCGCTTTGCGCCGGCCTCGTGCTCTGGATGCATACGTTCTCGCCATCGAAGATGTGGATTCGCGGGCTCACCTCGCTGAAGAAGCCGTTCTGCCACCTGCACACCCAGTTCAATCGCGATCTTCCGTGGGAGACGATCAACATGGATTTCATGAACCTCAACCAGGCCGCCCACGGCGATCGCGAGGCCGGGTTCATCCACACGCGCCTGCGCCTCGGTCGCAAGGTAATCGTGGGCCATTGGAGTGATGACGAAGTCCAGCAACGCCTCGGCGCCTGGGTCCGCGTCGCACAGGCGTGGCACGACTGGCAGGGCGCAAAGTTCGCGCGCTTCGGCGACAACATGCGCCAGGTCGCCGTAACCGAGGGCGACAAGGTCGCCGCCGAAATCCGTTTCGGTTTCGCGACGAACGGCTATGGCATGGGCGATCTCGCCGCCCGCGTGAAAGCCGTGGAGGCGAAGGCCGTCGATGCACTTTGCGCCGAGTACGCCGACCGTTATGCGGTCGCGAAGGAACTTCGCAAAGGTGGCGACCGCCACGAATCCTTGCGCGAGGGCGCCCAAGCCGAGCTCGGCATCCGCGCGTTTTTGGAGGAAGGCAATTTCAAGGGTTTCACGACGACTTTCGAGGATCTGCACGGTCTCACGCAGCTTCCGGGTCTGGCCTGCCAGCGCCTCATGGCCGATGGCTACGGCTTCGGCGCAGAGGGTGACTGGAAGACCGCGGTGCTGGTTCGGGCGGCGAAGGTGATGGGCGCCGGCCTGCCGGGAGGTGCCTCGCTCATGGAGGATTACACCTATAACCTCGTGCCAGGGCAGGAACTCATCCTCGGCGCGCACATGCTCGAGGTCTGCCCGTCGCTCACCATTGCTAAACCGAGCCTCGAGATTCACGAGCTCGGTATCGGTGGCCGTGACGCCCCCGTACGCCTCGTTTTCGATACGGATGCCGGCCCGGCCGTCGTCGTTGCGCTGAGCGATATGAGGGACCGGTTTCGCCTCGTGGCCAATGTCGTCGAAGTGGTGGAGCTGCCGCATCCGCTGCCGAAACTTCCAGTGGCACGCGCCATCTGGAAGCCGGCCCCCGACCTCGCGACGAGCGCCGCGGCCTGGCTCACCGCGGGAGCCGCGCACCACACGGTCATGTCGACCGCACTCAGCCTCGAGGTCTTCGAGGACTTCGCCGACATCGCGAAGAACGAACTCGTGGTGATCGACGAGAACACGAAGCTGCGCGAATTCAGCCGCGAA
>JANYDX010000492.1 GCA_025363395.1 Verrucomicrobiota bacterium | reverse complement strand
TCGTCGGCGGCGTGATCGGCGCCTTTGGGTACGCCCGATTTGGCTACGATACCCTGCTGTTCCCCGCCGCGCTCAGCGGGGTGGCCGGAATCGGTTACACCGCCATCAAACACTATGAACTGACTCGCGGACACGGCAGACCCGCCGGCTGAGCCCAATGTCAACTAATAGAATACTTAAGCCGCTGGCGCCCTCCGCTGTGCGCCACGGCGTCCGTTCATGGCCTCAATCCGACAGAGCCCCTGCATATTCCCAGGGGAGGCCGGGCGCCTAAGTATTCTATTAGTTGACATGCCCGCGTTTCACCCGCGCCACGTCAGCGCGTGGCAGAGAGCCACGCCGGCGGCATCCGCCTCATCGAACGCCAGCGTACGGCCATGGCCGAGCATGCCCATGACCGTGCGGGCCATCTGATCCTTGCTTGCCCGGCCCGCCCCGACCACCGCCAGCTTTACGCGCAGCGGGGCGTATTCGAAAATCTCCGTCTGCTGCAGCGCCGCGGCGGCAATGGCCGCACCCCGCGCCGCCCCGAGAATTTGCGCGGTCTGAAAATTCTGTACGTAGATGGTCTGCTCCAGCGCCACATGGCCCGGGTTGAAGTCAGTCACGAACGACGCCACCGCCCGGTGAATTTCCGCGAGGCAATAGGCCATGGGATACTTCGTCAGCACCTTCACTGTCTGGCAGCGCAACAGGACAGGCTGCCGTCCGGCCGCAAATTCAATCAGGGCCAGGCCGGTCCCGCGCAAACTCGGGTCAATGCCCAAGACCCGTCCCTGAAAAGGCGACCGCTGCAGCGTCGGGGCATCCGGCCACGACTTGGCCGTGAGTTTGCCCTCGAGCTTAGCCTTCCACATTTCCCGAACGGATGATCGCGCCATATTGTGGAACATCGCATACAACCAAGACCGGAAAAGAAGAAGCGGAATGTTTGCGCTATGGCATGGACCCGCTCACAAGTATTGAGGTTCTTCGTTTCGCGGCTTTCGTTGTCCGCGGCGCAAATCAAATGTTCCCACCCTGAAAATGAAACCGCCCCGCCCCGAAAAGAGTTTGCCCAAGGTGGAAAGAACCGATGTCCCCTTCCCCAGCCGGTTGCAGCGGACCAAAAATCGTTGGGAAGCATTCCATCTGCGCACGCTTTGGTGGAACCTCCTTGATCGCTGGGAAAAAGGCCGGCGATTCCGCGTCCTGTCGACCGGCTTGCTCACCGGCGGGGCGTTGGTGGCCGCCGCGGCCCTCTGGGGCTACCCGTGGTGGACCAAACGCAATTCGATCAAGATGGCCCGCGAATGGCTTGCCGCCGGCCGCATCAATTACGCCGTGGAATCGGTGCAACAAGCCATCGAGCTCGACCCGAAAAACCCCGAGCCATGGCAGATCGCGTCCGAGCTCGCCCGATTGCGCGGTCAAAAGGAAAAGGCGGCGGAGTACGCCCACCACGCGGCCAATCTCGCGCCCGAAAATTCCGTTTTGCACATAGCGTGGGCCGCTTCTGCGCTGCGGGCGGACCTCGCCTTGGAGGCCGAGCAGGCGTTGAGCAAGGTGCCACTCGGCGATCTGGAAAAATCCCCCGACGCCCAGCGCCTGTTCGGCGAACTCGCCCGTCGCAAGCTGCAACTCGACGAAGCGAAAAATTATTTTGAAACTGCGTTGAGGCTCGATGGGCCCAGTGCGGTCGACGAAGTGCCACTGGGTTTGATTTTGCTCAACGCTCGCGCCCCGGCCGAACGACAGCGCGGCCTCGATTTTTTGGCGAAATGGATCACTGATCGCGACTGGGGCGCAACTGCCTCACGCACCCTGCTCAGCGATGCCGTGAGCCGCGATGACCACCCTTCCATGGTGAAGTGGGCGGAAGCCCTGCGAGCCCATCCGGGCTGTACGGTGGGCGACATGCCGAATTGGCTGCTCGCCTTGTCCCGAGCGGATGAAACGCGCTTCAACCAAGCGCTGACCGCCTTGGAAAAGGATCATGCGGTCAATCCCAAGGCGGCCACGCAACTGCTCAGCTGGCTGAATCAAATTGGCCGCAGCAGGGAAGCCATCCAGTGGATGAGAACCCTGCCCAAACCGGACATGCAAAGACCGCCGCTGGCGGTCGCAGCCGCCGAGGCTTTCCGCACAGTCGGTGACTGGCATGCGCTGCAACTTTGGGTCGAAAATCAAGATTGGGGCTCCGACGCCAATTTCCTGCGCTGGGCATATGCTATGCACGCGGCCCGCATGCTCGGCGACGACGCCAAGGCCGACGAACTGTGGCGCACGCTCACCAGTCATGCGCAGCTTAACAGCGTTCATGCGCTGTTCGCCGGTTCGACCATTTACAGCTGGGGCCGCACCAAGGAAGCCGAGGCATTATGGTGGCAAGCTGCCGCGCAGGAAGGGAAAATCGCCATTGATGCACTGGGAACTCTCGCCCGGTATTATCAGGGGCAACGCGATGCCGAGGGACAGTACCGGGTATTTCGCCAACTGCATTTGCTCCAGCCGCAGGATGCGGCCATTGGCAATAATTTCTCCTTCTTTGCGGCCCTGACCGGACGCGAACAACGGCTCGCCGAACAAGTTGCCCGCGCAAATCTGGCGCGTGAACCAAACAATCCGGTCTATGTGGCGACCTGCGCTTTCAATCTCTTCATGCAAAACCGGGCCGCTGAATCACTCACGCTGCTCAAACCTCTCGCAGCGGAAACTCACAAGTCACCCGCGCTCGCCTTTGCCAGCGGCCTCGCCCTGGCCGGCACCAACCAAATGCCCGAGGCCCACGCGTTGCTGGATGGACTTCAGGCCCAGACACTCACGCTGCGGGAAGTCGAAGTCATCAAGACCGCCCTAAAAAACTAAGCGGCAGATTTCGAATCGCGCCGAAAGCGACGCCAACCAAACGCTCCGATCGCAGCAAATACCGGCAGCAGTGTCCCCACTTCGGGTACAGGAGTGCCATTGATGGTCGCAGTCGCACCGATTTGATAGACCAGCAGACCGCTGGGATTAAGTGCAGTTGATCCGTTGGTCCCGGTCTGGCTATTCGTATTGGCCACCACGATGTAGAGGTAATTGGTGCCGATCTGAAATTTTGCATTATTGGCGGCTCCGGACCCGAAATTTTGCAAAGCGAGCGAATTCGTATTATTCCATGCGCTCGTACGACTGCCGGATGCCGCGGTCCCTCCAGTGCTGATTACTCCGGCATTATCCACCGTTGGAGCGGAAGCTGGATTAACATAGACTGAGTACTGGTCGTCCGCGGCGATCGTCAGGGAAATGGCGACATTATTGGTCACATTGCTGCCGTTGCCGCCTGCACCGGAGATAGTGAAAGCCAACTTGTAGACGAAAAAGCCGCTGTTCGTGCCTTGGTCACCATTGCCTGACAGCTGATCACCGCCAAGATTGAGTGTCCCACCCGTGCCCGCTGTACTGGCCCCGGGAGCGGTAATCCACCGTGAAGTCGAACTGTTCGGCACCCATCCTCCATCGATATAAGTGCTGCTCACCACATAGGACGCCCCCGTGTAGGTGCTACTGCCGGTATAAGTGGAGCCTCCCACCCGCGCGAAGCTGGTCGACCAGTGTGAATCCGTCCCACCGCTCAGCAAAGTATAGCTGTCATCCACGCCCGTGTAATAAAGCCCATAGACGGTGGTCGCCCCCCCACCATAAACCAACCGGACCCCGCCCAAAAAGAGAACGGCTAGCGCGAGGAAAGCTTTTGGGGTAATGTTCAGGTTCATGAGAACAACCTAGGGGTTAATGCCTATATTCCAACAATATTATGCGGAAGCCATTAGAGTAGAGCGAATTGGCACGCATCTTACAAAAGAGCGATAAAAAATCCAGCGCGATAAACTATTGAGTAAGATACTATTGTTATGTAACTGAATTTTTACTGTCCCCTAACTCAAATCGATCTTATTGCATAAATTTATATTTAGTGAACTTGGATTTCGACCTCGGGACGCGATTTTCAGAAAAACATCAGCTTCACTACGGCGAGCGAAGTCAGAACAAGGACTGAATTTTCAAAGAGTTTTTGGTTTACGCGTTCAACCACCGGCCGTCCTAACAACGCTCCCAATGCCACCGCTGGAAACAGCCAGAGATTCAGCCTCAAGCTATCGGCGTTGATCAAGCCGAGCTGGACGACGAACGGCACCTTCACCCAATTGATCACCAGGAAAAATGCCGCACCGGTGCCGAGGAATTCCAATTTGGATAACCGCATCGCGAGCAGGTAAAGCGCCATGACCGGACCGGCGGCATTTGCCACCATCGTTGTAAAGCCAGCGAACAATCCGATCACCGGACCAAACCAAACGGGCGAATGCGCCACCAAGTCGTCCGCTGCTCCGCGCTTCCGCCACACTTGCAACGCCAGCATCAGCGCAATGATGCTTCCGACCACGCGAGTTGTCTGCTGGTCGTCAATGTGACCGAGCGCCAGCCAGCCCAGCAGAACGCCGACCAACGCCCACGGCAACAACCGGCCCACCCGTTTCCATTCAAGATTTTTGCGGTAGATGGCGAAGGCAAACAGATCGGCGAAGATCAGCATCGGCAGCACGATGCCCGTCGCCTGCCGCGCGGGCATCAGATTGGGGAAAATCGCCACAAACAAAATGGACGAACCCGGAATGCCGGTCTTCGAAAAGCCCGCGACGATTGCCCCCGCAATCAACAGAGCCCACTGCCAAGGTTCAAAGCTCATGGAATCTCCCCGGCTGCCGGACCCGCCATCGGGGGTGAATTGGGAAAACCATGGAGCGCACAAATCATGACCCCATCGCCGCCGCAGCCAAAATAGTTCCCCGGTCCACGTGCAACACCTGCCACATCGCCCCGTCCGCCGGCGGCAGACTTGTCCCGGTGGCAATCACCTGGGGCTCACCTTCCAGCGAAGCCCAGAATTTCTTCCGCCGCTCGGGATCGAGCTCCCCGAGCACATCATCGCAGAGCAGCACCGGAGTGATGCCACCCTTCCGCTTGAAGTAGGCCGCCTGGGCCAGACGCAATGCAATGACCAGGCAGCGTTGCTGTCCTTCGGACGCAAATTGTCTCGCCGACCGACCGTCCAACAACAAATCCAGATCATCCCGATGGGGCCCGCGCTGCGTTGATTTCAGCAACGTGTCACGCGCGCGGCTCGCCACCAACAAACCTGCGAATTCCCCCCGGGTCGCCACCGTGGAATCCGGTGCATAAATCAACCCGGCCTGTTCGCCAGTGAATCCCGGCGCTGAACTCTCCGGCACCAGCCGGGCGTGCGCCGTGCGGAACAGTTCACTCAATTCGATCACTCCCCCGGTGCGCTTCGTCACCAAAGTCGCCGCATGGACCGCCAATTCATGTTCGAACGCCTCCAGCGCCCCCGCGTCGCGTCCTCCTTGTTTCAATAACATGTTCCGCTCGGCGACCGCGCGCGTGTAGGACTGGAGCGCGGTCAAATAAGACGGATCCATCGCGGCCAGAGTCAAATCCAGCCAGCGGCGGCGCAACGACGGCGAGCCGCGCAAAAACTGATTGTCCTGCGACGAGAAAACCACCGTTGGAAATTTCCCGATGAAGTCCGCCAGCCGCGTCACCCGGCCCTGCTCCCAACTCACCTCGCGGCCCTGCGGCGTAAAGGTGACGGTGATTCTGCCCTCGCCGAATTGTTCATGTTCGATCTCAAAGGCCAGACCCGTTTGGGGCTGACCCAAGCCGATCAGCGCGCGGGATTCCGCTCCACGAAAGGAGCGCAACGCAGTGACGTAGCCGAGCGCTTCGAGAAAATTTGTTTTCCCCTGCGCATTGGCGCCGCAAAGAAAAGTGCGCGTGCCTGTAAGCCCGACTGAAACGAGGGGCAAATTGCGAAAGCCTTGCAGGGTGACCTGACGAAAACGCATGAAGCCGCCACTATGGCTGCTTCGCGGCGGGCGGTTCCACCCTAAATTTCTCCCAGTCCGCGAGAATCGCCTGCACGACCTGATTGCCCACTTGAAATGCTGACTCCAGCGATGGAATGTAACCGGAATAATGAGTGAGCTTTTCCCCGAACATACTCTCCGCGGCAGTGGCCCCAGGCCATTGCATGTCGAAATTACTCGCGGTGCGAAGAACCAGCAGCCGACGCACATCGGCCTTCCCCGCACGGGTCAGCCAGGCGAGTGATTGATAAGTTCCGATATCTTCCATCGCCGTGGTCACATAGCTCCCTTTGCCATCGGTGTGATACTTCACCCACGCATTTGCCCACTCGTTCATGAGCCTGCCATGCCAGAAGGTTTCCGAAGAAAGCGTGTCGCCCTTGAGCACAAATGGTGGGCTCTGCGCATTGGGAAAACCGACAAAATCCGCCCGCCGCGCCTTCAACCCGGCCGTGTCCTTGAGCGGCGTATCCTTGGTCAATTCATAAGCCCAATTCACGAGGCCGGGCTCAAGATGAAATACCTGGCTGGAATCCTCATGATCCTGCGGCAGCTCATAGGGCCGGCTCTTTCTCAACGGCACATAGCCCGTGGACCAGTCCGCCGGAATTTCGCGTGGATCTATTTCGTGACCCAAGTCGCCGTTCACGATCCACTCGGCCCACACCGCGCTGCCCAGCGAGCCGTCGGTGGGATCAATCCCCGCAATGCCAGCCACCAGCCAGTAGCTCTGGCGTAAATCAAATCGCGGATCACTGCCCAGCGCCATGAGCGTCGCGGCAGCCCGGGTGTTGCCGACCCCAGTCACAATCCCGATGATCGAACCATCGGCGTTACTGCGCACGTCATGATAAGCCGACGCCAGCGGATAAACTTTATCGAGTTTGAGTCGTTCCACCCAATACTGAAATTCACCGGGGGTGTCACCCGTATCATTGCCGGGTTCAAACATGGCGACGATCACCACCTTCGGCGTGACTTCCGCCGCGGGGGCAAGCAGGGCCAGTGCGAAAAATCCGATCAAAACTGGAAAACGCATGAATCCATTAAGCAGCCCCCATGCCGGGAAAACATCGCGCACTGATGCAAGAAATGGCAGTCTCGCGCATCGCAAGCCGTGGTTTATCACTCCGGAATGCCTGCTTCCAAATCAATCCCGGCAATTTCGTCCTTGCGGCGAAGTGTCACGCCCGGCTTGTTGGATTTTCCATGAGCAAAGCCATTCCCTCCAACGAAGTTGCCGTCCTGAAAACCAGCTACGGCGAAATCACAATTTCCTTCTGGCCCGACGTCGCGCCCCTGACCGTCGCCAATTTCAAGAAGCTCGCCCGCGAGGGTTTTTATGATGGCACGGCATTCCACCGCATCATCAAGGGCTTCATGATTCAGGGCGGTTGCCCCAACACCAAGGAAGGCGAAAGCGGCATGCCCGGCACGGGTGGCCCCGGCTACAAGGTGAAAGCCGAGTTCAACAAAAAAGCGCATGTGCGCGGTGTTATTTCCATGGCCCGTTCCTCCCATCCGGACTCTGCCGGTTCCCAGTTCTTCCTCTGTCACGGCGAAGCCAAGTTTCTCGACAACCAGTACACCGCTTTCGGCCAGCTCACCGCTGGTGATGATGTGCTTGAGCGCATCGCGAATGTTTCCACGAAGTCCGGCGGCGGCGGCGAAAAGAGCACGCCCATCGAACGCATCGCCCTCGAAAGCGTCAAAATCGTCGCCCAAGACTAGGCCACAGCAAGTCCGGGGCGACCAGTCCGCTCATAATTCGCGAAATCGACATGAGCGACTTTTCGCCCCGCCAACGCCTGCACAGTTTCCGCCACGCCTGGAGTGGCATGTTTACCCTCGTCCGCACGCAGCACAATGCATGGCTCCACCTGATTGCGACCGTTCTCGTGCTGGCCCTGGGAATCATACTTGGGATATCCAGAATTGACTGGGCATTGATCGCGGTAGCCATAGCGCTGGTTTGGATCGCCGAGGCGCTCAATACCGCGATCGAATTCCTCGCCGATGAGGTGACCGAAGAGCGACGCGAGCGGATCAAATACGCCAAGGACATCGCTGCTTTCGGCGTCGTGGTCAGCGCCATCACTTCAACCGTCGTTGGCCTGATCGTGTTCGTGCCGTATCTTTGTAGGCTGCCGTAACGAGCGTTAGCATTGGGGAAGACCAGTTCGGAGTCTCTCTCTTTCGCGGAAATTTTTCCTGCGGGAGCTCGTTTACAAGCGATGCAGAGCGTTGTTCATTGGCGTCAGGCCGTCGCCTGTAAACAGGCTCCTACCCGTTTCAGCCGAGTCCGCCTTTCGAACAACCGGACGAAACTCGCCATTAAGAATCTTTCTTCTCCAACGTTTCGGGCTCCCGCAACGCTCCGCTAAGCTGCATCCGATACGCCACCAGCGAGCAAATCAGCGCCCAGGCCGTTCCCGCCGACCATCCGGCAAGGACGTCGGTGGGATAATGTACGCCCAGCACCACGCGGCTCAGGGCAATGATTGCGCTGACGAGCAAACCTGCGCCTAAAAGATAAATCTTGTCCACGCGTCGGGATGAACTTCGGGCCAGCAACGCGCCCATGGTGATGTAAACCACCGCGGAGGACATGGAATGCCCGCTGGGAAAACTCGATGAAGTCTCGCGCGGTGCCAGCAGTGGTACCACGTCCGGACGTGGCCGGTTGAACGAATGTTTGAGCGCCAAATTGAGTAAGAATCCGCCGCCGATCGCGACGATGATAAATCCCACCAGCCTGAAACGGCGATTCAGCGCCAGGTAAACGCAAGTGAGTCCGGTGACGAGGACCGTCACCACCGCGCCGCCCATCGCCGTCATGTCCCGCGCCGCCGTCGCCATCCAAGGCGGGCCACGCACCAGTTCCGGATGATCCGGCTGACGGAGCGACTTCATGATCCGTTCGTCAAATCCCTGATGTTCGCCGCTACTGACGTCTTCCGCGAGTTCGACAAAAACCCACAGGCACACGCTGGCCAGCCCCAGACTGAACAGAAGGAGGAATTCCTTCCAGGCGGCATCGCGCCAGCGTTTGAGATGAGTCTTCACCAATGTCTGGAAAATCTTGCGCCGCGCCTATTTTGCCGGGCTGTTGCTACCGTCACGTCCCTGCTCGAAAAACGACTCCACGTCCCGCGCAACGCGCGCCACGTCCTCATTCGTCAGTCCGGGATGAAGGGGCAATGAAAGCACCTGAGCGCACGCCTCCTCGGTTTGCGGCAGCGACAGCGCGGCATCATGATAAGCCGGCTGCCGGTGCACCGGGATGGGATAGAGCACTCCGCAGAGAATATTGCGCTTCTCCAGGTGCGTTTTGAGCTCATCGCGGCGCGGCGTGCGCAACACAAACTGGTGCCAACAATGCGTGCGACCAGCGGCCACGACGGGGAGTCTAAGCGGAAATTTTCCCAATGCTTCCAAGTAAAACCCCGCCAGTTCATCGCGGCGGACATTCTCCGCGTCCAACCGAACCAGCCTCACGCGCAAAATCGCCGACTGAATTTCATCCAGCCGGCTGTTCCGGCCCGGCAAGTCGCTCACGTAGCGCTTCCGCCAGCCGTACTGCCGCAAGAGACGGACTTGGTCCAGCAAGGCGGGATCGCTCCCTGTCACCGCGCCCGCATCCCCAAATGCCCCGAGATTTTTCGTCGGATAAAAACTGAAGGCTGCGAGATGTCCCCAAGTTCCGGTTTTCCGGCCACCAACGGTGGAACCGTGGGCCTGCGCCGAGTCCTCTATCACAATCAAGCGATGCTGCTCCGCCAACTGCATAAGCCGCGGCATGTCCACCGACTGACCGTAGAGGTGGACGGGAATCACCGCCTTGATCCGCGGATCACGCATCTTGATCAGAAATCCCTCCAAGGCGTCGAGGTCCATCAGCATCGTCGTTGGCTCGATATCCACAAACACCGCTTTCGCTCCGCTGGCTCCAATTGCGCTCACGGTGGCAGTTACGGTATTGGCGACGGTTACGACCTTATCGCCAGGACCGATGCCCGCGGCGCGCAGCGCCAGTTCGAGTGCATCCGTGCCATTGGCCACGCCAACGGTTGCGGTGGTGCCCAGCCAGGTGGAAAACTCCTTCTCAAAACCTTCCAGCTCCGGCCCGAGAATGTAGTGTCCGCTCAGCATCACGCGCCTGATGGCTTCATCGATCTCGGCTTGGGCAGCGAGATAACCGGCTTTGGGATCAGCGGGCAGGATCTTATGATTCACAGGAAAAAACGACGGTCTGGCTCATAGGTAATGAGGTAATTCCTTTCTATAGTACGCCACGGTCTTGATCAGTGCCTGCTTAATGGTCGTGCGAGGTTTCCAGCCCAGCACTTTTCCAATGAGTCGGCAGTCCGAATAAAAATCACCAATATCGATTTTCTTCCGCTCAGCCGGAAAGGCTCGGACTTGAAAACTCCCCTGCCCAGCGACCTCGACCAGTGCCTCGGCGAGTTCCCGCAGTGTGATTTCACCGACCCCCCCCAGATTGAAAACTCCACCGACGGCCGCCGGATTCGACGCGGCCAGCAGCAGCGCTTCCACGGCGTCGTCCACATAGGTGAAGTCACGGCGCTGATCCCCACCCCACACTTCAATCGGCTTGCCCTGCAAGATATCCTTGATCCAGACCCCGACAAATGTCTGACGAGCATCCTTTACGCGCATGCGCGGACCGATCGTATTGGTCAGCCGCAACACGGTGCTGCGAATGCCATGCACCTGGCTGTAGAGAATATGATATTCCTCGCCGGCCAGTTTGTTGATGCCGTTTACATCGACCGGACGCAGCGGATGCTTTTCGTCCACCGGCAAATAATCCGGACGGCCGTAAATCTGGCGGGTGCTGGCGAATACGATGCGCAAATTGGCGTTATGTTTCCGACAGGCTTCCAACAGTGTCAGCTGCGCCCGGCAATTGATTTCCAGATCCGTCTCCGGATCACTCATCGAATCCATGTGGCTCGTCTGACCGGCTAGGTTGAACAAAAAATGCTGCCCGCGCAAAAATTCCGGCAAGCTATGCCGGTCACGCACATCGGACAGGTTGAGATTAACGTGCCGCTCGATCCCCCGAATGTTGCGCCGGCTGCCACCGTACTCCGGGATCAGGCTATCGAGAATCGTCACCTTTGCCCCGAGTTTGACAAGAGTCCGCGCCAGATTTGAACCGATGAATCCCAATCCGCCGGTGATGAGGGCCCGTTTGCCCTTGAACGATTTGGCGAATAACTGACCGGACTTCATGTCGCTGCAAAATGGATTGCTGGGCCCGATAGACAAGCGCGCAATTTTCCGGTCAGCCAGCATTGGGCCTACGTTGGTCGCCAAGAACTCCTGGAGACGCTTGTCCTTGATGGTGTCGCGGGCCCGGGCTTTTCAGGTATCGAGGTTGGCCCAATGCAGTGCGCAGATGGCCACTTGGAATATATTGCTTTCGAAGGGAATGGTGAGAGCCGGAGACTCATGCGCGTCACCGTGAAAGAATTTGGGCCAGTCAGACCCTAGAACCTCTTTCATTTCTCCGCATCCTTCCAGGGATGGACCCTTCCGATTCGGTCGACCGTTCGACTTTCGCCTTAAATGGCTGCCCCTACCGAGATTCGCTCTAACCCGACTTCGTCTACTGGCGGGTGAAACGAGTATTTTTAGGGGTGTTGCGTGCGCAACTGCTTGAGCGGGCGCGATTGATTTTCTGAAAGAGCGTGTAGTGGCGACCAACCCTCTAGCGGAGGTAAAACTAAACTGCTAAACTGCGGCATGTTTTTGAAGTGCAGCAAGCGGCGC
>JANYDX010000473.1 GCA_025363395.1 Verrucomicrobiota bacterium | reverse complement strand
GATCAGCGCAGGAACCGCGATTTCCGGCTTTAAGCTCTGGCCGCGGCTCCAAGCCCTTCCCGCTAACACGGGCTGGACGGTCAGCACGATCGCAGGTCTTACCTGGAAGACCGCTGGTCACTCCGGCTACAACACCGGCGGCGATGTCAAAGCCATCCTGTCGACGCCAAACCCAGTCACCTTGTCCGGCAACTTCGCGGATGGCTTTAGCGGCCTCCCCGCTGGCGCCACGGCGGTCTACTTCGTTTCCTGCCTCGGCAATTCCGATGCTGGCGGCGTCACCGGCGGCACCCCGCTCAAGTACAACGGCATCACTTACAGTAACAATGCCGTTTTCGAAGGTCAGTACTCGCTCTACACTTTTGAGCACCAGTATTACAAGCCAGCCCTCGCTGGCGTCGAGAAGATCGCGGCTGACGGTTTGGCTGACACTCTGCTCGGCTTTACCACCGCCCAAATCGGTGCGGCCGGTGTCGACATCTCTGATCTTCTGAATGGTCTGGCCCGCGGTCAGTCGGCCGGCGGTCGCATCAACTAAGAAGGATCGGTTCCAAACCATTAATCTCACTCCAACTAATACTAAAAATGAAACTCAATAAATTCGTCATCACGGGCCTTGTCGCCCTTTCGCTGGCCGCCGTCGGCGCCCAAGCGGTCGTTCTTCCCGGTTCTGATATTGGTGGCATTGCCAACGTCAACGGCGCGAGCCCTGGCGATCTCGTACTGGGCTTCCGGAATGCCGCTGCCGGCTCCGACATCGTTTTCGATATCGGACAATTCACCAGCTACGAAGGCGTCGCTCCCGGCACCTATCAGATCGGTGGTTTCAACACCACGGAACTGGCCTCGGTGTTTGCCAATGCCTTCACGGTTGCTGGCACCCAATGGACGGTGTTTGGCGCTACGGGCAGCGCGAACGCCCTGTCGAAGCCAGACGATAGCCTGTGGGTAACTTCCAATGGTGCCCTTACCCGTTCGAACACTCAGGGCAGTCTTTCGAGTGCCTTCGACACGACCTTGAACGGTGCACTGACAACCAGCAGCTTTGGTGGCGCTTCGGATGCGAACGTGCTGGGCGCAGCGGGCAGCCCTCCTGGCCCAAAGCTGTTCTCGCTGCTCTCCTCAAGTAATAACTACAGCGGTGCGTTTGGTTCAGCCGTTGAAAGCACCACCGTCGGTTCCACCAGCCTCAAGCTGTGGGAACTGACGCCCGGCACCGGTGCCGGTACCCTCCTCGGTACCTTCAACCTCGACAGCACCGGCCTGACGTTCACGTCCTTCCAAGCGATTCCTGAGCCGTCCACCTACGCCGCCATCCTCGGCGTGGCGACCCTCGGTTTCGCTGCGATCCGCCGCCGCAAGCAGGCCCAGCTCCTGGCCTGAGTTCCAAATCTGCCGACTTGGTTTAGACCTGTTAGAAACCGATTGAACCCGGCGGTCGCGCTGCAAAGAACGACCGCCGGCGTTTCTTCTCAAAGGGTAAGTTATCTCCCCCTTGACGGGTTTAGCCCGCTGGTATCCTGACAGAAATTAAACTGAAGCGCATTTTTTAAAAGCAGAACGGCTCCTGCCCAATCTTGGGGAGGAGCCGTTTCTGTTTCAGGACTCAACGAGCATCTGAGTTATTCCTCTGCCAACGCGAATGAGCGCGGATAGAGTCAGCTGGTAACGCCGATCCATCGATGCCAATCAGCGCGACTCCAATCCAGGAGAAACTCGCTCAGGATAGTCTTGGGGGGGGGGCGTCTAAAAAGCCCGCTGGTGGGAGAGTGACTTTCCTTAGCCGCAATCATGCAATGAATGGTGCACACGTATTCACGAAATGAATACGTGTGCACCAATATATAACAGGAAGGATTTCCCACTGAATAGTAAGATCATTTCGCTGACCTCAGCTTAGATAATTATCCCCTGCTTCGCGTCTGCTCGTGCACTTCGTGCAACCGGTCTGCATCGATGCCGGCTTAGTCCCTCGGATTTGTGATGCATGGGGTTTTGGAGGGCGGTGCTTTAGGGATAAAGCGACATACCTTTTCAGCGGCCCCCGTAGTTAAAGTTTCAAGCCACCGCAGTTTTGACGTGCGATTGTTACGATTGCGCGCCGCTGAAGTTACGGTTCTGCGCGCGGATTTGTTACAATATTGCGCAGGGCGGGACGGGACTTGAAACGATCCGCGCCCATTCGTTTTCTGCTTTTGATTTTCTATTTTCTCCTCTGGGGCAGGCGCCTGTTCTCCCGAGCAAAGAAGCACTCCACGCATCATCAAAGTTTATTCATTTTTTGCATTTTTTCCGCACAGTTTCTGTCAGTGATTTCCGCGGTCGGCGGTGGCGAAGACTGGTCGTGGCGGGTACGATGGTCATGCTGTCAGCTGTTGCCAGGGTGGAGGCGTTGGAAAATCCTCTTCCTCCGCATGAAGCTGAATCGGCGAGCGGCGGCGCCATCTTCATCAATGAGTATCGGGTCGAGGGCGCGCGTAAACTGCCGCGGCGCGATATTGAAGAAGCGGTCTACCCTTATCTGGGGCCCGGCCGGACGCGGGAGGATGTCGAGTTGGCACGCGCGGCCTTGGAGCAGGTGTATCACGACAAGGGATTTCAAACGGTGGCCGTGCAGGTGCCGGAGCAGCAGGTCAAACGCGGCATCGTGCATCTGCAAGTGGTCGAGCGCACGGTGGGGCGCCTGCGGGTGAAGGGCGCCCGCTACTCGTCCCCGAAACAAATCAAAGCCATGACGCCCTCGCTCGCCGAGGGCAGCGTGGTGGATTTCAACCAAGTCCCCGCCGACATCATTGCGTTGAACCAACTGCCGGACCGCCAGGTGACACCGTCGCTGCATGCCGGCGTTGCTCCCGATACCATCGATGTCGACCTGGAGGTGAAGGAAAAGCGGCCGTTACACGCCAGCGTGGAGCTCAACAACCGTCAGGGGCCGAACACGACCGCGCTTCGCGTGAACGCGTCACTGAGCGCCAGCAATCTGTGGCAGGCCGGGCACGGCGCCGGCCTAAGCTTCCAGGGATCGCCCCAGGATACGAGCGAGGTGAAAGTTTTTTCCGGCTATTACCTGACGCGATTTTCCGGAGTGGATTGGCTGACGTTGCTCGCGAGCGCGACCAAGCAAGACAGCAATGTGTCAACGCTCGGGAATACCGCGGTTGCCGGGCGCGGCACGACCGCGGGTCTGCGCCTCAACTTCAGCCTGCCCGCCGGCACGGATTTCAGCCAGTCGGCCGGCTTGGGACTCAATTACAAACACTTTGACCAGAAGATCCAACTTGCTGCGACCGGGGCCAATCCCGCGGCGGAAATTGTCACACCGATCACCTATTATCCGCTCGATGCCTCTTATGCGGCGACCTGGCAGGGCAAGCGCTCCACGACGGAATTCAACGCGGGCGTCACTTTCCATCTGCGGGGCGTTGGTAGTGATACAGCCCAGTTCAACAACAACCGCTACAAGGCGGACGGCAATTTTCTCTATTTCCGCGCTGACCTTGCGCAGACCCGCGAGCTGCCCGCGGGCTTTCAGCTTTATGGCAAAGTGCAGGGCCAGATTGCCGACCAGCCGCTGCTCAGCGGCGAGCAGTCCAGTGGCGGCGGGCTCGGGACGGCGCGGGGTTACCTCGAGGCTGAGGCCGTCGGTGACAATTCACTTTTTGGTTCAGTGGAATTCCGCAGTCCTTCACTGCTGGGCTTGATGGGTGGCGGGAAGGGCGACTGGCGGGTCTTCGCCTTTTCTGATGCCGGCTGGCTGAAGGTCACCGAGCCGCTGCCCAACCAGAAAAACCACTTTGATTTCCTGAGCTACGGGATCGGCACCCGGTTGCGTTTCATGGATCACTTTGACGGGGCCATCACCGCCAGCTTTCCGCAGCTCGCAGTAGGGCAGACCCAGGCGCACACCACGCGCATCACCTTCAAGGCGGGATTCGACTACTGACGCGCGAAGTTCACGCCGGAATTTTCTCATTCATTTTTCCCATGGGCATCACAATCACACGAGCGAAACACAAACTTCTGCCACTGCTATTGCTGTTTTGGCTGGCGGCCATGAGCTGCGCAGCCACGGCGCAGGCATCGTCCTGGTGGAACAGTCAATGGAAGGGCCGCAAGAAAATCGTCCTTGATACAACTGGTACTGGAGCCGGGCTCAACGAGCCGGTGGGCGCGGCCGTGCCGGTGCTGATCCGGCTCTTCGATGGAAATTTTCAATTTCCTGCGGCGCAGGCGGACGGGAGCGATCTGCGTTTTGTCGCGGAGGACAACAAGACGCTGCTGGCCTACCATATTGAGAAATTTGATTCCCTGCTCAATGAGGCGTTTGTCTGGGTCAAAGTGCCCGACCTGAAACCCGCGGCGCAGACCACGTTCTGGCTCTACTACGGCAACGCGAGCGGCAAAGCCACCAAGGCGGAGGATGCGAAAGGCACGTACGATGAGGATACGGCCTTGGTGTATCATTTCGCCGAACACAGCCAGCCGGCATACGACTCCTCAGCCTCCGGCAACACCGCGCAGAATCCCGGTCTCCCCGCGGATGGCGCCATGATTGGCACCGGTCTGCGCCTCGATGGGAAAAGCACCATCACCATCCCGGCATCGCCGGCGCTGTTCTGGAGCGAGGGGGCGGCGATGACCTGGTCCGCGTGGGTTAAGTTTGGCCCCCCACAACCGCAGGCGGTTTTCTTCAGCCGGCGCAATGGCAATAAATATTTTCTGATCGGGGCGGACAACGGGATCCCTTTTGTTGCGGTGACATATCAGGGAGCCGGAGTGCGCAGCGGTGCGGCTGCACCGGTCAGTCCCAACAGCTGGCACCATCTGGCTGCGGTCGCTTCCGGAGAAAAAATCACGATCTACCTCGATGGGGAACAATACACTATCCTCCAGGCGCCATTGCCCCCTTTGGATGGTCCGACCGTTTTGGGCGGCGACGGCGTGGGTGGACTGATGAACACCGGCGGCTTTTTTAACGGGGAGATCGACGAACTCCAAATTGCAAAAGCCGCACGGTCTCCCGGCGCCATCAAGCTGGCCGCCCTCGGGCAGGGGCGCGAGGGGACGGCAAAATTTATCACCTTGGGCGAAGACGAGATCGAGACGAGCTGGCTGAGTGCTTTCAAAACCGGCTACATCGGCGTCATCGTGGGCTCGCTCACGGTGGATGGCTGGGTGGTCATTGGCATCCTCGCCGTCATGTCACTGATCAGCTGGATCGTGATGGTGCGCAAGGCGACCTACCTGAACCGTATCGGCAAGGGCAATGTGCAGTTTCTCAACGAATGGAGTCATGTCGCGACGGATCTGTCGGCGTTGGAAAACACCGGGGACAACGATGCGAAGAAAATGAGCGGCCGGCTGGGGGCGGCTGATCACCGGGCGATGGTGAACACTCCGCTGTATCGCATCTATCACATTGGCACCGTCGAAATCCAACACCGCCTGTCGGCGGGCCAGACAGACGCCGACAAGGTGCTTTCAGCCCGCTCGATGCAGGCCATTCGCGCGACTCTTGACGGTGGATTAGTACGGGAGACCCAGCGGCTCAACAACCAGATGGTGTTGCTGACGATCGCGATTTCCGGCGGTCCGTTCCTCGGTCTGCTGGGCACGGTGGTCGGCGTCATGATCACTTTCGCGGCGGTGGCGGCAGCGGGCGAAGTCAACGTCAACGCCATTGCTCCCGGTATTGCGGCGGCGCTGCTCGCCACGGTAGCCGGCCTCGGCGTCGCGATCCCCGCGTTGTTCGGCTACAATTATCTGCTGACACGAATCAAAGTAGTCACGAGCGACATGCACGTGTTCATCGATGAGTTCGTGTCGAAACTCGCCGAATTCTATTCAGAGCCTGGCGAATGACCCCTGAGGAGAATCCGCACCATGCAAGTCCAGTCCGAAGACAAACCATACGACGACATCAACATCACGCCGATGTTGGATCTGGCCTATGTGCTGCTCGTGATCTTCATCCTGATGTGTACCGCTTCGGTCGCCGGCACGAAGGTGAATCTCCCTAAGGCGAGCAACACCCCCGCCAGCCTCGCCAAGCCAAAAACCAAGGCAATCACGGTTACCAATGAGGGGAAATTTTTCCTGGATACGGTGCCCGTCACCTTGCAGGAACTGGAACAGCGGCTGAACCAGCAAAAATCACTGACGCCGGATTTTCCCGTGGTGATTCGCGGGGACAGTCTCACGCAGTACCAGGCGGTGATGGATGTGATCGATGTCGTGGGCCGTCTGGGCATCAGCCAGGTCGGTCTTGCGACGAAGCCCGCTGGTAAATAACGGCCCCGCGCAATGAACCCGCACGATCAGTTTGAATATGGCGAAAAGCGCGGCTTCGCCGCCCGCTATGGTTTCGTGATCGGCATCGTGGTGGTGGCCGCCATCGGGGCGGTGTTGTTCAGCAAGATGTTTAGCGGCCAGAAGTCGGCGCCAGCGCGCAAGGCGCAGGAGATGGTGATGATCAAGCCACCTCCTCCGCCCCCGCCACCCCCACCGCCTCCACCACCTACTCCGCAGGAGGCGCCCAAACAGCAAATGATGGAACAGACGCCGGTCGATGAACAGGAAGCCAAGCCTGAGCCGGCCGAAGCGCCTTCTCCGGCCATGGGCACAAATGTCGCGGGCAATGGAGCCCCGGATGGATTTGGCCTCAGTGGCAACAAGGCTGGATTTCTCGGTGGCGGCAACAACTCCGGCAAAGCTAATGGCAGCCGGTTTGGCTGGTATGCCAATCAGGTGGTCAAAGCGGTAAGCGACGCGTTGAGCCAGAATCCGCGCACGCGGAACGCCAGCTTCAATGTGAAGGTTCGCATCTGGTCTGATCTCAGCGGGCGGATTACCCAGGCCCGGCTCGCGGAACCCACCGGTGATGCGGTCGTTGATGAGGCGATCAAAAATGAAATCCTGAACGGATTCCAACTGAAGGAACCGCCCCCTGAAGGAATGCCAATGCCCATCGTTATGCGTCTCACGGCGCGCCGGCCAAACTAGCCACATTTTTTCCAGTCTCCCATGTCTTATCCTAAAAGTATTTTTACTCGGCGCGCTACGCTCATGCTGGCGTTTTTGTTTGGCGCCGCCGCTGTGCAACCCGCCTTCGCCGCCGAACACCTGGTGGGAGCCAACGATCCGGCTGACGAGGCGAACTCAACGCCCCCCGCGTCAAGTGTGACGGTCAACCTGATCAATCGTCTGGTCGAGCGTGGCGTTTTGAATAAAAAAGATTCCGCTGATTTGTTGCTGATGGCGGAGGCCGATGCGGCCGATGCACGCGCGCAGGTTGCGATGACCCAGGCTGCGCTCGCCCAAGCTGCCGCAGCTCAAGCCCGCTTGAAAGCGGTGATGGCGCAGGCCGGCTTTCGGCGCACGGCCGCCGAGGCGGCTCCCTCGCGGATGACTACGGTGGACGCGGCGGATGACGATGTGGTCGAGCCGGCGCCCCGGGTGATTCATCGCCCCTCGCGTCCGCCCGCGCGGGTCGCCCGGGTTCCTCGCGCTGAACCGGCGCCCGCGCCCACCGAAGAGACGCCAGTAGAAGAGGCGGCGGCGGCTGAGACCGTGGTGCCCGTGGCGCCGCGCGTGGTTCACGCGCCTGCCCGCGTCGTCCGAAAGGCTCCGGCGGTGGCGCGCTCCGCTCCTGCTCCGGTCGAGGTCGCGACGGAGACTCCCGTTTCCGCGCCACCGGCGGCGGTGCCCGGTGAAGAAGAAGCGGTGCCGGACGATACGGTGCGCGTTACCTATGTTCCGGAAATCGTGAAGGCCCAGTTGCGTGCGGAGATCAAGCAAGACGTGATGGACCAGGCTCGCGAAGAAAACTGGGCATCGCCGCACGCGTTTCCCGATTGGGTGACAAAATTCCGGCTCTTCGGTGATCTCCGGTTGCGCTACGAATCCAACAGTTTTCCGACGGGCAACGACAATACGGGAGCCTTCCCGAATTTCAATGCCATCAACACCGGGGCGCCCTTCGATGTGAGTGGCACCGTGTTTTCTCCGCAGCTTAATGTGGATCAAAACCGCAGCCGGGTGCGGTTGCGGGCGCGCGTGGGCGCTGGAATCGATCTGGGCCAGAATTTTTCCGCGGGTCTGCGTCTTGCCACTGGAGAAAGCAATTCCCCGGTCTCGCAAAACCAAAGCCTGGGCGCCGCGGGTTCGGGGCAGGGTGGTAATTTCAGCAAATATGCCGTGTGGCTGGATCGGGCGTTTTTGAAGTATGAACTTGGCGGCCTCCCCGACCAAGATTTTGCCGTGAGCTTTGGCCGCTTTGACAATCCATTTTTCGCCACGAGTATGATCTGGGCGGACGACCTCGGCTTCGACGGCGCGGTGGCACAGGGGCGTTTTTCCCTCGGGGAGGATGTAACGCCGTTTTATGCCCTTGGTGCTTTTCCGGTGTTCAATACGGATCTCAACTTTGCCTCGAATCAGCCGGCCAAATTCAAGAGCAACGACAAGTGGCTCTACGGTGGCCAGCTGGGTGTGACGTGGGAACTGGCCAAGGATGTGAGCCTGAAGCTCGGCACCGCCTACTATCTATTCCAGAATATCGAAGGGAAACGCTCCACGCCTTTTGTCCCGCTGACTTCCTCGGACTCCGGCGACACCGACAGCAGCCGGCCGACCTTTGCGCAAAAGGGCAACACGTACATGGCGCTGCGCGACATCGTTTCCGGTCCCCTCAACAGCAATGGCACGATCAACCAGTTTCAGTATTTTGGTCTGGCGTCCGAGTTTGCAGTGATGGCGGCTGATGTCCGGCTCGATTTCAACAAATTCGAACCGTTCCAGATTTCCCTCATCGGTGAATTTACAAAGAACCGCAGTTTCGACTCCAAGCTCATCGCCACCAAGGCGGTGAATAATCTTGGCCCTGTTTTGACCGGTTCGACCAAGGGAGCGTTCATCGGGAGTGATACGGCCTGGCTGGTCGGGGTGACTTTAGGCGATGTCGCCCTGAAGGAACGCTGGAAGTGGAACGCCAGCTTCGGCTACCGCAAGGTGGGCTCGGACGCGCTGGTCGATGGATTGGTCGATTCAGATTTCGGTGGCGGCGGGACCAATGTGAAGGGCTTCACCTTCGGGGCCAATCTTGCGCTTTCCTCCAGTGTCAGGGTCGGCTTGCGCTGGATGAGTGCGAGCGAAGTCGCCGGTCCCGTTTTCAAGAATGATATTCTGCAACTGGATTTTACCGGCAAATTTTAGTGCTCCCATGAAAATGAACCAATTTCTTTTGTTCAGTCTCTGCTCTCTCCTTGTGGCGACCGTCCTGCCCGCCGCGGAATCTCCTGCCAATGACGGGGCCGCCGCGTTGCGGGTCGCCTTGCGGGACAAGACGCTTGAACTGCGAACGGCGCAGTCCGATCTCGCGGCCCTCCAGGCCGCCCAGGGAGCGGTCGCGGACGAAAACAAGGCGCTCACGGCAAAATATGAAGCGCTTAAAAAACAAATCGCCGCCGACCGGAGTGCGACGGACAAGACCACGACGACCTTGACCGCCCAAGTGGCCGAGCAAAAGGGAGTGATCGCCCGCTTGAGCGAGGCACTCGAAAAAGCGAAAACCGAAGGCGAGAAGGCGGTGCAGTTGGCTCGTCTGGCCGAAGCGCAGGGTGCGAAACTGACGACGGATAATATTGGGCTGGAACGTCGCGTGGCTGATCGCGAGGCGAAGAATCTCGCGCTCTTCCTCGTCGCAAATGAAATCTTGAGCCGTTATGAAGAGTTCAGTTTGGGCAATGCCATCCGGGCGAAAGAACCCTTCGTCGGGCTGACACGCACCAAGCTGGAGAATTTGGTGCAGGCCTATCAGGACAAGATTCTCGACCAGCGAGTGCGTCCATGAACAAACAGGCCGGTCATTTTCCTGCCCGAGATCACGGAGCTACGCGAGCTAACCGGGAGAGTCCGACTCTCGGGGTGTGCCGACCGGTGGGCGCGGCTTGGTGGAATGAATTCGGCCTGATCATATTCGTACACGCCGCGCGGGCGGGGGGATAATTTTGTCATGGCCGAAAAAAGAAGTTCAACCTCTGGATTCCGCTGGCTGCCCCAATTGACGGGTAGGTTGGTGGTGGGCGCAGGGCTCGGCGCGATCCTGATGTGGGGCACCGTTTACGCGGGCGATCTGCTCCGGGGCGGGGCAACGTCATCTCCGGCCAGTGCGGCTCCAGCTTCTTCA
>JANYDX010000468.1 GCA_025363395.1 Verrucomicrobiota bacterium | reverse complement strand
AGACGGATGATGCGCCACAGGAGCACGAACGCCACCAGCGGGGCGACCAGCACCAACAAAACGCGCTTCATCGGAGCCGAATTGGATTTAACGAACCGACCGTAGTGCCTGCCGCCTATTCCGGGGGGCGAGACCTCGATTCTTTCCGGAGTGAACATTGCCTATGACCGCACGGTGCTTCAGGGCTGCAGAGAAATCTGGGCCACCGTTTTCTACGAAACCGACGTGAATGCCGCGCTTGGCCGAGCCGGGCACAAACTGTATATGCTGCCGGAGGCGGCGGTGAGCAGCCGGCTGCGCATGGGATTTGGCGAGGCCATGGAGCACCTCTACACGGGCGGCAAGCACTACGGTCGGTTCGTTAAATCCAATTCGGCTCCGATGAAGCGCGTTTTGTTGGTGCTGGTCGCCCCGCTGGTGGCGTTCGTGCTCCTGTGGCGCATCATCCGTCTCACGCTGGCGCGGCAACCCGCGCGATGGCTGCCACTGCTGCTCGGGCTGCCCGCATTGCTGCTGCTCCTCGGCGCGTGGTCGGCAGGCGAAGCGGCCGGTTATGCCCGCCGCGGTTTGGCCGAATCTTCAACCGGGAAAAACTCATAATATGCGCATTGGAATCGACGCCTGCACCTGGGCCAACCGCCGCGGTTACGGCCGCTTCACCCGGATGCTGGTCACCACGATGATCGCCGACTACCCGCAGCATGAGTTTGTGCTGGTGATTGACCAGCACACCGCTTCGCAGTGCGAATTTCCCAAGGAAGCAAAGTTCGAGGTGGTGCAGCTTGCCGAACAGCCGACGGAGGCCGCTTCGGCCGACGGTGCCCGCGGCGCGGGCGACCTCTGGAAATTGAGCCGCGCGGTCTCGCGACTGAAGTTCGACGTATTCTTTTTTCCCACGAGCTATTCTTTTTATCCGCTGTTTTGCCGCACGCCTGTGGCGATTGTGTTTCACGACGCCATTGCCGAGCAGCACCCGAAACTGATTTTCCCCGGCTGGCGCTCGCGCTTTTTCTGGCAGTTGAAAAGCTGGCTGGCCCGGCGCCGGGCGCAGCGGGTGGTGACGGTTTCCGAGGATGCGCGCAAGCAGCTGGCCGAGGTTTTCAAAATCGCGCCCTCCGCCATCGAGGTGATTTCCGAGGGACCGGACCCATGTTTTCAGCCGCTCGTGAATCCACCCGCCGGGCCCGCCCTGCTCGCCCACCACCAGATTCCGATTGGCGTGCCCGTGATGCTTTATGTGGGCGGGATCAGTCCGCACAAAAATCTCCAGGGTCTGCTCAAGGGCGCTGCGGGGGTCGCGCACCTGCCGTGGCATCTCGTGCTGGTGGGGGATTACAAGAAGGACGGCTTTTTCGGCTGCTACCAGGAAGTGCTCGAACTGGCGCGCACGCTCGGCCTCGCTGAGCGCGTGACGTTTACCGGCTTCATTTCCGACGAGGATCTCGTGATCCTGTGCAATGTGTCCACGCTGCTCGTGCTGCCCTCTTTCAGCGAAGGCTTCGGGCTGCCGGTGATCGAGGCGATGGCGTGCGGCCTGCCGGTTGCGGCGAGCAACCGGAATTCGATTCCGGAAATCGTCGGGGACGCGGGCCTGCTCTTCGATCCGCTGGAGCCTACACAAATCACCGCCGCGGTCGGCCGCTTGTTGACGGACGCCCCGCTGCGCGCCGATTTGCGGGCGAAGGGATTGCGGCGCGCGGAGGTGTTCTCCTGGACCAGTGGCGCGCGGAAAATGGTGAGCATTCTGGAGGAGGCCGGTCATGGCCGACGATAAACCACTACGGTTTTGCATGGTGACGACATTCTACCCGCCGTATCATTTCGGCGGGGATGCGGTGTTCGTCTACCGGCTGACCGAGGCGCTTGCCGCGCGCGGGCACACGGTGGATGTGATCCATTCCGCCGACGCCTACCATCTCCAGCATCCAGGTGAACCCGAGATCGCGTTTACGCATCACGCCAATGTCACCGTGCATCCGCTGCGTTCGAAGAATCCGCAGCTCGCCTCGCTCGCCGCCCACCAGCTCGGCCGGCCGGCAGCCTATGCGCGGAAGATCCGGCGGATTTTGGAGCAGGGAAACTACGATGTGATTCACTACCACAATATCTCGTTGATCGGTGGACCGGGGGTGCTGCGTTTTGGTAACGCGGTGAAACTTTACACCTCGCATGAGTATTGGCTGGTCTGTCCCACCCATGTGCTTTTCACCTTCGAACGAGAAGCCTGTACTGAGCGGAAATGCCTGCGTTGCACCTTGCATTCGCGGCGTCCACCGCAGCTCTGGCGCTACACGGGGCTGGTCAACCGCTGTTTGCGCGAAGTGAATTGTCTCATCGCGCCCAGCGATTTTGCGCTCGAAAAATTGCGCGAGGGCGGACTCAAGGCGCCCATGCGCATGCTGCCGCACTTTGTGCCGCTGCCGCCTTCCGCGAGCGAGACAAAGCCTCATCCCAACGGTGGACGCCCGTATTTTCTCTTCGTCGGCCGGCTGGAAAAACTCAAAGGCGTGCAGGACGTCCTGCCGTTGTTTGCAGATTTTCCCGGCGCGGATTTCCTGCTGGTGGGCCATGGCGATTATGCTCCGGTGCTGAAGGAGCAGGCGCGCGGCCTGACCAACGTTAAATTCTTCGGATCGGTCCACCCTTCGGAAATCGGCAACCTCTACCGGCACGCCACGGCGTTGCTGATCCCCTCGCTGTGCTATGAAACATTCGGACTGATCGCGGCCGAGGGTCTTTCGTACGGCACCCCAGTAATCGCCCGCCGCATTGGGGCTCTCGCCGAATTGGCCGAGCAAAGTGGTGGCGGCCTGCTCTTCGATTCACCGGCGGAATGCCGCGTGGCCATGGAGCGGTTGCTGTCCGATCCAGGCTTGCGCGACACTCTCGGCCAGCGCGGTTATGCGGCGGTGCTGGAACATTGGACACTGGACGTTCACCTCGCCCAGTACCGCCAAATTGTGCAGGCCGCAATCGACGGCAGTGCGGTTAGAAAATCGGCTCAAACAGAGGTTTGAGGCGGAGAGCAGCCGTGACGGTCAGGTGATCGCTGTCGAAATACATCGCATCGCCGTTGTATTCGGCCCGACAAAGTCCCGTGTCATCCACGAGGGAGGGAGCCGGATCGAGGATCGTGATGTTTGGCCCCGCCAGTTTCGCAAAGATTGCATCTGCAATTTTGTTTTTCTCCCGATGGACGTCGAGTGGCATGCCAATGGTTCGGACGTCCCCGCCCAGCTTGGAGGTTTTGGCGAGCAGCCAGGGTACGTCACCGGCTTGCAGGGGAACGTCGCGGACGATCACCACTTTCAGTCCCGCGGAAACCAGCCGGTTGACCGTATGGCGTAAACTTTCCTCAAAGGCGGGGTCAAAGGTGAAAACATTCCAGCGCGCCGCCATCACCACCGTTTGCACGTGCTGGTCCACTGCGAATTTTACCACGGTTTCCGCAAATTCCAGTGATTTTCCTTTCATGGCATATGTCCCGCGACTCACAAAATTGACCAGCGGGGCGGTGCCGGAATGCGCGGCTGCAAATCCCCGGTATCCTTTCTCGCGGCACAGTGTATCCAGCACGGACGTCAGCGCCATGGCGTGACTGTCTCCCCAAAGCAGGCATTTAACCGGTCCGTCCGGGGTGCCGATTTTTGTGAAATCGCCGCTTTGGGCTGCGGGTAAGTCCACTTCGAAGCGGAACGCATAATCATCGCGGGCCGCGGCATATTTCAGGGCTTGTGGACCAAAGCGGTTGGGAAAGCCGTGTTTAAGATGCACCCATTCCCCACTGGCCAGCAGCAGCAGCATGGCCGCGGCGGTCACGGAAAAAAGCCGGCGTCTTCCGGCGAGGACTTGTTTTTTTCGGACCGGGGTTTCCACCACGATCAAGGAAAGCACCGACAAGAGAAAGGTGATGCCGACCAGGCTGAGCCGCCATTGCCAGCTGAGTCCGTCGCGGAACCAATAGAGCGAGAACACCAGGACGGGCCAATGCAGGAGATAAAAGGAGTAGGAAGTCTGGCCGATAAATACGAACGGTGGCCAGGAAAGGAAGCGCCCGCTGGTGGTGCCGTCGGCCTGGTTGGCCCAGATGAATGCTACGGTTCCCAAGCAGGGAAGCAGCGCGGTCAAACCGGGGAATGGCGTGTGGGCATCGTAGCGGACGACCGCAATGGCAATCGCGGCCAGGCCACCCAGTGCGATGGTCTCCCTGATCCACCGCGGAGCGCGGTTGCCCCACGCCGGGTAGGCGGAGAGCAAAGAGCCGAGGAGAAGTTCCCACGCCCGGGTGGGGAGAAAATAAAACACGGATTTCTCATGCGCGCCCAACGCCCAGACGCTCAGCGCGAAGGAGAGGGCCGCGGCCAACCAAATGCCGGGCGCCAGCCACGTCCTCTTCCACGCGCACAGGACAAGCAGAGCGACCGGGAAGATGATGTAGAATTGCTCCTCCACTGCGAGCGACCAGGTGTGGAGCAGGGGCAGCGCTTCCGAAAGCGGGCCGAAATAGTTGGCGACTTTCCAGTGGAAAATATTCGAACCAAATACCGTTTGGGCCATGACGGCGCGGCCGACCCGCTCGAAATCATCCGGCAGGTAGAGGAACCAGGCCGCGATCAGAGTCCCGAGGACCATGACAACCAGCGCCGGCATGATTCGCCGGGTTCGTCGCTCCCAAAAATCGACCGCCTTGAAATGGGAACCCTGGATCTCCCGGAGAATGAGCGACGTGATAAGAAAACCCGAAATCACGAAAAATATGTCCACTCCGACGAACCCGCCGGAACACCCCAGCTTCGCGTGAAACAGAACCACCACAAGAACCGCGATGGCTCTCAAACCGTCAATGTCCGCGCGATAAGTCAGCGTATGGCCTGCCGCCTTGGAGGATTTTTTATGTTCAGTTTCCATGTCACGTTCAGAAGTCACCGATGGAGAGACACCGCTGGCCGAAGCCGGTGTCCGAACGGCGCAGAGAATTTATCAATGGCGCTTTGAAGGTTCCAGTGGGGTTCGGGTGGGGAACAGGCGATCGCGCAAGGCGAGCGAGGGCTTTTCCAGCAGCAGTCCGAAGACCACACCGGCCGCCAGCGCGGCGAGGACGTAGATTCCAAAAACACCGAGCCAGCGCAACTCCGGAGGTAAATTAGCCAGTGGAAGATGATCCACGAGTTTAGCCACGGGCCGGTTGGTATCGATGTGCCAAAGATAAATCGGGTAGCTGAAATATCCGATGAAGGCCACGGTCCTGGCCGTGAAGCCCTCCCAGCGGCGCCCCACCCAGCCCTTTCCCACTGGTGTGTGGACCGCAGCCAGCAGAATGCAGCCGTATCCCACGTAAAGAATGATGGATCCGATCGAGCCCACGACCAGATTTCCCCGATCCTTGATCTCAAGGAGGGGAAATACGAACAGAAGAGCCAGCCCCAAGCCGAGTGTTTTTAGCGGGGAGCGGGCGGCAAATTCGAGGCGCTGGGGAATTAAGTGATATAAATACGCCAGCAGTACCCCGAAAAAAAGAGAATCCATTCGCAGGTGGGTGGCGGTATACGGATTGTAGTGAGTGGGACGGTAGGCGTAGGCCTGCAGGCGGAGCAGGGCGCAGAGGATAAACACGCCGACGGCGATCCAGGGCAGCATCGCCACGCGGGATTTCGGCCGCGTGATCAACAGCCCCAGGACCAGCGGCAGCGTGAGATAAAAATGTTCTTCGACGGCCAGGCTCCAGGTATGCCAGCGCGGCGTGCCGAAATAGTTCTGCACATGCAATAAATTTGGCCAGAGGACAAAAAGGGATTCCCCAATGGTTTTATGCTGGAACAGGGTGAGTCCGACAAAAAGGGCGGCGAGGAACACAAAGTAGGAAGGCCAGATCCGGAAGGCGCGCCGGATGAGGAATCGCCGCACATCCAGGCGCCCGGTGGTCCGGAGCTCCCTGAACAGCAAACCGCCGACCAAAAAACCGCTGAGGACAAAAAACAGATCCACGCCCGTGGGTCCGAGAAAGCGCAGATAGGTCAGCACCGGCCGCAGGCAACCCGCTTCGTCGGGTTGCACAATGGAGTGAGTGAAGAGCACCAGCAGAATGGCCACGCCCCGCAAAAAATCCAACTGCACCATCCGTGATGGATTGGTTCCCCTGGACGAATCTGGCTGGTTTTTCATCTCGATTTGAACGTTTCGTCAGAGAATTTCGCGTGGTTGGACAGTGGCAGCATTTGCTTCCAGGTAGCGGATACAAACCATATGAAAAACCGGCGCCACCAGCAAAAGCAGCCCGCGAATCAGCGGCCAGTTTTTAATCCGGTGATACACCTTCACGATGGCCCGCTGGCCCGGTGAAACGGCGGACAATTGCGCCGCGCTAAACTCCGGGAGCTCCATCACGCAGTGGCCAAAGGACGTCCGCCGCACCAGGCGGGTGAGCTGGAAAACCGAGAGCAGCCGAACGTGGTCGTAGCTCACGCCTTTGCGCCATTTCACATAACTTTGCCGCCACGTGAGCGGCAGCCAGCCGACGCCCCACAGCCGGACATGTGGTTCAGGCGCGGCCGCGAGCCGGTTCCACGTGGTCGCGAAAAATACTCCGGCCGGTTTCAACACGCGGTGGGCTTCCTCGATCAAGGCCTGTTGCCGGGCCGTGTGTTCCAGCACATTTTCAGCAAGGGCGACATCGAATGAATCGGATTTGAACGGCAGAAACTCTGCACAGCAGCAAACAAGTTGCGCGGGCCGGCCGGCTTCCTCGAGGCGTTTGCGGGCGACGATCAACCAGCGAAAGGCGATGTCGATCCCGACGACCTCGGGGGATCGCTCGGCGGCGGCGAGCAGGAGTCCACCGGTGCGGCTTCCGATATCGAGCACCCGGGTGGAACTACTGCGCTGGAGCACTGCGCTCACTTCGGACTGAGTCGCGAGCAAGTAGCGGCCACGATCCGTCGCGGCCACGGCCAGCGCGGTAAACCGTTCGGCCATCTCCTGCGGTTCATCGGGTGTGATTGACCAATAATAGCGCACCAACTCCTCGAAGCTCGCGCCAGCAGCTGCACGTTCGGCGATGCGCCCACCCTTCAAATGGTCGTCGGCGATGCTAATGTAGGGATCGGGGAAAACGCGAAAATCAGGAATGCCCAGCACCACGGGATAGTGCGCGTTGCACGCGACACAGGTGTATTCATCCGTTCGCAAAACCAGCGGCCCTTTGCAGCGCGGGCAGCAGTAGTCGACAAAAACGGGACTGGGCGGAATGCGGTTCATCGGATGACGCTCAAGTCGCACTGTTAAGCCGGGCCTTGAGCAGGCGGCCCGCACCGCGCACCGCGAGGTAGGCTCCGCCGGCCCAGGTGCCGAACCGATTGAAAACCGCCGGTTGGCGCAGGTAATAAACATCGAGGCGGCGCAAGCTATGCCGGTCTTCCTTTGGCGATGCCGTGCCGAGTTCCACACTGCAGGCGCCGCGGAAATTCTCCTGCACGCAAGCGCGACTGGCCGCATTGATCAGGCCGAAGGGATATGCGAACGTGGTCACCGCCCGGCCGAGACGATGCTCGATCTCGGCTTTCGATTCCCGGATTTCGCGCTGGGCCTCGTCGTCAGATAAAGCAGTCAAAGGCCGGTGCGTGACGGTGTGGGCGCCGATCTCGAAACCCGCCGTCTGGATTTGGGCGAGTTCCTCCCATGTAAGCAGGGGCAGGCGCGGAATGCCCGGGGCCTGGTTGGGCCAGTCGTTGGTCTGACCGCAGCGGCCGCTGACCGCAAAGAGGGTGGCGCGAAATTTGTGCTCGGCGAGCAACGGCGCGGCGTGCGGCAGCAGATTGGCGAATCCGTCGTCAAACGTGAGCACCACCGGACGCAATGGGAGCGGCGCCTTTCCTGCCCAGCCGTCGAGCAGGTCGGACAGGCTGATCCCGGTAAACCCGCGACGCGCGAGCGAGTGTATGTGTTTGGCGAAATCGCATGGCGCGACTGAGGTCACCGCGCCGGAATCATCCAGCGAATGATAAGTCAGGATCGGCACGCTGGCTCCCGGCGTGGATGGCGCGCGCCCCGGAGTTGGAATCGGGCCGCTCACGGATTTTTAGTTGGAGCCGGCGCGCGTATTTCCACGCGCTCCTCGCGGCGGGTCAACCGGTCGCGGACGGTGGCGACGGTCAGCGTATCGTCCCCGCTGATGGGCGCGGCGGCATTTCCTTTCACCGCCTCATAAAATTGGGCGGTCAAATTGCGCAGTCCGGGATAGGCGGATTCGCCCTGCCAGGTTCTGGTGGCGAGATTGCCGCCGGCGGCGAGCAGCGTACGGGTCGCGAGATCGAACGGGTGGATGATTTTTCGCCAGCGTGAAACGGCGCCGGGCTCGATGACACAAAAGCCGTGAAACAAATCGACGTGGATGGTGCCGTCCGATCCGAGGAGATGCAGCGAGGTGGCGGTCGGCCGCGTGTTCATGCTGATCAAAATGGAGAAGCCGATTCCTCCGGATTTAAGCGTGGCGTGAAATTCGCCGGGGGCAGGCCGGCTCACGTTCCAGCCGTTTTCCGGCAGGTGGCCGGGAGTAAATCGCTGCATCAGCGACAGCGGGTGGGGCAGGATGTCGGCGACGATGGCATCCAGTTCCGCTTCGCTTTTGCCTGCGCCGCCGGCGGAACAAAATTTCGCCTCGAAATGGCGCAGGCCGCCAATTCTGTGCAAGGCCGCGTGCGCTTTCAGGACGCCGCGCTGGAAAGGAAATTGATGAACCGGACAGAGCTGCACACGGTGTTCCGAGGCGAGTGCGCAGAGCCGGCTGGTTTCGGCCGCGGTTGGCGTCATGGGTTTCTCCGCGAAAACATGAATGCCGCGGGCAAGGGCGGCGGCGGCGAGTTCGCCATGCGTGGCGGTCGGCGTGCAGATGTGAAGCACATCGATTTTATTTTCCGTCAGGAGGGTGGCGAGGCTGGTGCCAGCGTTCGCGCCGGGGAATTTATCGGCGAGGCGTCTGGCGGCGCCGGCGTTGAGATCGAACACCGCGGCAACGGTTCCGCCGATCCGCTGTACGGTCTGGGCGTGCCAGAAACCCATGAGGCCGGCGCCGGCGATGGCGGCACGGGGCTTCATTGACCGATGGCTGGCTCCAGGGAACTGGCGGCGAAATACGGCGCGAGTTCGACCCAGCGTTTTTCGGCGGCGGAATCGTAGGCGGCAAAAATCAGGCCGAGGGTTTTGCGATGGTCGCGGGCACTGCCGGCGGGCGGACGGTTTTCGGCGAGCGCGTCGATGAAGGCGCCGAGGTGGTAGGCGGTGGAGCTGGCAAACGGGTTGATCCCGTCCCTGGCCAGGAGGCGGGAACGGTTGCCGTCCTGCCAGAGGGCTTTGCCGCCTTTGACAAAGCGGAGATTGAAGAACGGACGTCTTTCGCGGGTGTGCAGGCCGGCCTCGAAGGCCAGTTCGCCGCCAATCGAGGTGGAGATGGCGGCGTGTTCGCCGTCGAGCCGGAGATCGAGGTAGCGTTCGGGGCCGCGCGACAGACGATCCAGAATAATCGCGGCGGAGCGGCCGTCGGCGAACTCGATGTTCACCATGTTCAGCACGTCGGACTTGCTGCCGACCGGATTGGGCATGTGCGCGCAGAGCCGCACGGGATCCTCCGCAAAGAAAAAACGAATCAGCTCGAACACGTGTACGCCGAACTCAAAGCCGAGGCGGCGGGTCATTTCGCGCCGCCAGGTTCCTTCGGTCTGCGGCGTGGGGCGGAACGTCTGGGAAGCGTGCAGGAACAGCAGGCGGCCAAAGTCGGGCTGGCCAATCCGCGCTTTGGCCGCGAGGTGGATCTGCATGTACGGAAACTGGCTGTTCACGACAACCTGCCGTCCGGCGGCTTCCGCGGCGGCGATGATCTCATCAACCTCGGGGAGGGATTCGACCAGCGGCTTTTCGCAGAAAACATGGCAACCTTGACGGAGGGCCGCGAGGCATTGTTCGCGATGCAGAAAAGGCGGGGTGCAGATCGCCACCATGTCGGGCTTGGTCTCGCGCAGCATTTCCTCGTAGTCGGCGAATCCCGGGATCGCGGGATGGGATTTTTTGAGTAGTTCCCGGGCTTCAGGCTGTACGTCGCAGCCGCCGACGAGCGTCACGCGCTGCGCCAGCTGGGCATAAGCTGGAAGGTGGATGTTGCGGGTGACGGCGCCGAGACCGGCGATGGCGAGACGAATCATTGCAGAAAAAGGAATTTGGAGGGCCCGGTTTGGTTCCTGGTGGCATTGAACGCTTCAGCGCGGAACCTGCTGGGCGCTGGCTTCGCGAGATTCATTACCAGGAATGGCGCAATCATTGTGGGGGAACCATGCAAGTCCAGCAAACGGTGGCAACACCAGACAAACGGAAAGCTGTCTGTCATCGACTATTCCCGAATGTCTCACGCCGGTTGATTAGACAATCGCCTAGGTTTAAAGGGCGAAGTTACGCTTGAGTTTCAGCAGCTGCTTCTCGAAGATTGCGGGGCATTGAATCCGGACCAAATCAAAACCTATCAGGCTGGCTGCAAAGGGTTTTTTACGAGCCAATGCCGAATCTATTACTGAAGGGATGAAGATTGGCATCAATGTCTCCCGTTTGAGTGGCCAACGCCTCGGTGTGGGCCGGTATTTGGAGTATATGCTCAAGTACTGGGGCCAGATGCTCCAACCCGGGGAAGAGGTGCAGGCTTATCTGAGGGAAGCGGATTCCCCGAAAGCTTCGCGCATCTCAATCTCAGCCCAACGATCAAGATGCAGCTGGTGAGCCCTAAATTGACCGGTACGTTGTGGGGGAAAATTCTTCCATGATGCTCAGAGCCCGCAAATTGGATGTGTTGTTCGGTCCCAGCTACAGCCTTCCTTTGCTGATGCCGGTGCCGCGCAAGCGCGTCGTCGCAACCCACAGTGTCAATCAAGCCCAAGCCGGGGCACACAACTGGTGGTATTGTTTTACCTATGCGAAGCGGGACGAACTGAGCGCGCGGAGTGCGGACGCGGTCATTGTGCCCTGCGATTCCACGGCGGACCTGGTGGTGGAAAAGTACCGGGTGGACAGGAAAAAAATCTTTGTTGTGCCGCAGGGAGCGGACGCGACTTTCCGCCCCCTCGAAAATCCGCAGCTCGCCCGGGAGACGCGGATCCGTTTTCTCGGGGAGGATGTTCCTTGTGTCCTGTTCGTCGGCAAACTTTCGGTGCGGCGCAATACCCCCAACCTGATTGCCGCTTTCGCCAAGGTGAAAAAGGCCCGCAATCTTCCCCACAAGTTGCTGTTGATGGGGCCAAATCACGTGAATATTCCCATCGCAGAAATCTGCCGGGAGCATGGAGTGTCGGAGGCGGTGGTTCAGACCGATGGAAAGTTCACGCATCACGAGGAGTTGATCCAGATTTACAACGCGGCTGAGGTTTTCGTGCATCCCTCATGGTTTGAAGGCTGGTCAATGACGACGATCAAGGCCCTTGCTTGCGGCACCGCCACCATTGCCGCCAACCGCGGCGGTCTGGGGGATGTGGCGCGGGGGCACGCCTACATGGTGGAGGAGCCGACAGTCGATGCGCTCAGTGATGCGCTCGATAAAGTGCTGCTCGATGAGCCCCTCCGCCGGGAACTCAAGCGTCTCGCCCGTCAGCGCGGCAGCGCCATCACTTGGGAATACATGACCCGGCACACGCTGGACGTGATCCGCGATGTCGTTAAAAACTAAGCTTCCAATGGAAATCCTCCTATCCTGATGAAAGCCGTAACTCTCGCTGGCGGCTTCGGCACGCGGATTGCGGAGGATAGCGCGCTCAAACCGAAACCTCTCGTTGAAATTGGCGGGAGCCCGGTGCTCTGGCACATCATGAGCATCTATGCTAATCACGGATATCGCGAATTTGTCGTCGCCTTGGGCTATAAGGGCGAGCTGATCAAAAATTACTTTCTTAATTTCTATAAATTGAGCAACGACCTGACCATCGACCTGAAGGACGGTCAGGTGAAGGTCCACGATGCCCCGCGGGAGAATTGGCGCGTTTATGTGCATGATACCGGGCTGAACACGCTGACGGGCGGCCGATTGAAACGCCTGAAATCCGAGCTCGATGGCGGTACCTTGATGATGACGTACGGCGACGGCGTGGCCGATGTGGATATCCCGGCGGCGGTGGCTTTCCACAAGAAGATGGGAAAACTTGCGACCGTCACCGCGGTCCGCCCTCCCGCGCGTTTCGACGGTCTTCAGTTTGACGGTGAGCTCGTCACAAATTTCTTCGAGAAGCCCCAAATGGGCGAAGGCTGGGTGAACGGCGGATTTTTCATTCTCGAACCCGGCGTGTTTGATTATCTCGATCATGACCAAACGAGCTTCGAGCGCGAACCGCCATATAATATGAACGCACCTACCACGATGAAAGCCTGTCGGGGCTGCACCAGCAGCCGGTTAAAATTATTTCTGCCCATGGGGCCGCATCCGCTGGCCAATGGCTTCCTTAAGCAAGAGCAGCTTTCCGCGACCGAAGCGAAATTCCCGCTCGATACTCACGTCTGCCTGGATTGCGGCCTGATCCAGGTCAATGACCAGATCCCCGCCGAGTTTTTCCGGAACTATGTCTACATTCCTTCATCGAGCGACCCGATGCACGGCCACTTCAAGGACTATGCCAAGCAGGTCGTGGACACCTGCATCAAATCGCCCCAATCCCTCGTCGTGGACATCGGCTGCAATGACGGACTATTTCTTGGCTTTCTGAAGGATCTTGGGGTCCGGACTTTGGGAATCGATCCGGCCACAAACATCATCCAGATGGCGCGTCAGAAGGGGCTGGAAGTGGTAAACGAATATTTCGTTCCGTCTCTGGCGAAAAAAGTCCGCGAAAAATATGGCCCGGCGTCGGTGATCGTGACGAACAACACCTATCATCACATCGGGGATTTGGATACCTTCACGCAGGCCGTCACCGAACTGCTCGATGACTCCGGGATTTTCATCGTCGAGGTTCCCCACGCACAGGAAGTGGTTGCGCTGAACCAATTCGACGGAATCTATCACGAACACGTGTCGCAGTTCACCGCGAAGGCGTTCGTCGATCACCTTCGCCGGTTCGGGCTGGAAGTCTTTCAAATCCACCGGCTGGGCGTCCACGGAGGCTTGATGCGGGTTTTCTCCCGGAAAGTGCCGCACCGGCCGGCGCTTCCTCCCGCAGTGGTCGCATGGATCGCGGCGGAAACAGACAAAGGGTTGTTCGAGGCGGCGACTTACGATGCCTTTTATTCGCGGGTGCAGCAGATCAAGGCCGATTTGCTGGCTCTCCTGAAGAAATTGAAAGGCGAAGGAAAACGGATTGTCGGCTACGGTGCCTCCGCCCGGGGTAACACCTTGCTCAACTATTTTGGCCTTGGCCCGGACCTGTTGGATTACATGGTCGATCGCAATACTCTGAAGCAGGGTCTCTATACTCCGGGGATGCATATCCCGGTCTTCGGAGCGGACAAACTTTTGACGGACAAGCCCGACTACATGCTGCTGCTCGCTTGGAATTTCGCCGACGAAATCATCGAGCAGCAGACCGAATACAGGAAGCGCGGCGGCAAGTTCATTTTGCCGATTCCGCGACCGACCATCGTTTGATTGTTCAAGCACGCCCGGGACTTGGAACCTACCACACAGTTCAAGCGCATCCTCGTCACCGGCGGCTCAGGATTCATCGGATCCTATCTCGTCCGGCAACTCGTGTCTGACGGACGGGAGGTCCATGTCCTGCACCGCCCCCAAAGTGATTTAAGCCGGCTCGCGGATTTAAACGGAAAAGCGCATGGGCATGCCTGCGATTTGCTCGATGCCGGACAACTCCGCATCGTCTTGGAGAAAGTCCAGCCGGAGGTCATTTATCACTTAGCCGGGGATGCGAGTCTCAGGCATTTCGATCCGGCGCTGGACGGAGTGGCGGAAAGTATCGACCGCAACATTCGTACGTCGATGAATCTGGTGGTGACAGCAGCGAATGCCCGCTTGCCCGACCTCGTGCGCCTCGGGGGCTTGGAAGAATATGGACGCGGTCCCCTGCCATACCATGAATCGCAACGCGAGCAACCCGTCTCACCCTATTCGGCGAGCCAGGTCGCGGTCACTCACTACCTTCAGATGTTGGCCGCTCGGCTTGCCTTCCGTTCTGTTACCGTGCGACCGGCGTTGGTGTACGGTGCCGGGCAATCGACGCTATTTTTTATTCCATCGCTCATCCAACATTGTTTTGAGGGGCGCGATTTCGCCATCTCCTCCGGGCAACAGGGCCGGGACCTGATCTACATCGACGATTTGATTGCCGCACTTGTCCTCCTGCTGGCAACGCCGCTGGCGAAGGGGGAGATCATCAACATTGGCGGCGGTCTCGAGTACGTCATGGCCGACGTCGCCGCGTTGATTGTAAAGTTGACCCGCGCCAAGATCAAGCTGGTCCAACGGGCCGCGACCCCCGCAGGGCAATTGGACCACTTGGGCTGCTCTTCCGAAAAAGCGCGCACGCAATTGGGCTGGGAGCCGACGATTGATTTGCGGCGCGGCTTGGAACTCACCATCGATGGCTTCGGGCTGCCCAAGCCATGATCTGGTCCCACAAAGAAGAGGGTGCGACTGATTTTACCGGGAAGACGCAGCCCGCGCCTGGCCCCCAAACCCCCGGGGGCATGATGCGAACCATTGCTTCGATGGGCTTCTTCCAGCTTATCGGCATTGTCGCCGCTGCCATCCGCTCGAAGTTGTTCGCGGTTCTGCTCGGCCCCGCTGGCTTTGGGGTGGTGGCGACCATCGACCAACTGGTCATGTCGGCGGTACAGATTTTCAATCTCGGCTTGCCCCTGACCGCGTTGAAGTTCCTGTCTCGGGACCACTCCTTGGGGGAACCCCAATTCCGTAAAACCTATGCGGCATTCTTTCGGGCCATCGCGGCACTTGCGCTGGTGGCGACGGTGGTGATGCTCGTCCTGCTGCCGGTCAATCTCGCGCGAATGGATACCCAGTTGGCGGCGTATCGTGGAACGGTCACGATCGCGCTGCTCGGAATCCCGGGCACAATGATCATGATGCTGCTCGTCAACGTGCTCGCGGCGCGTCGGGACAGTGTTGAGTCTGTCATCCTCACGGCCGTGTCGGCGATTATGCTTTTGGTCGCAGGGGGCATCGGCTGCCTGATAGGCGGGATCAATGGGATCTATTGGGGAACCGTGCCGACGACGACGCTGCTCATGGTAGGCACCGTCATCTATTTCCGTCGCAAAATGAACCTGTCGATCGGCAGCCGCGCTGCCGGCTTGTGGGCCAAACTGAAAAGCAACCGCGTGATGCTGGAAACCACTCTGGGCATCTATCTCGGGATGGTCTCCTCGGCAGCCCAGCTATTTCTGGCCCGCTATGTCTCGATCACCCATTTGGGGGCTGAAGCCGCCGGCCTTGTGCAGGCGTGCCTGAGTGTTGCCCTTTCGATCGGCGCAGTCCTTGGTCCTGCAAACACGCTTTACTTCAGCCCCTACGTAAATCGCTCGATCCCGGCCGCGGAAAAAATGGCGGTCGCAGACAAATTTTTGCCGCGCCTGGTTTTTCTTTTTTGTCTGGGTGCGCTTCCGGTGCTGCTTTTCCCGGAATTGGTTTTACGGGTGTTGTTTTCAAATCGCTTCACCTCGGCCGCGTCGATCCTGCCGTGGTTTGTCGTCTGGCAGTGCCTCTACCATGTTTCTAATGTTTACCAACAGATCCTGCTAGGGGTGGACGATGCACTGGGCCTCTCCTTTGTCACCTCGCTTGGCAACCTGGCATGTGTCGGCTGCTCAGTCCTACTGATTGGGCATTGGGGCCTGCTCGGCGTGGCAGTGGGATTCGTTGTAGGTGGGATCCTCACCACCGTGGCGACGGCAATCCGTCTGCGGCGGAAACACGGCCTGACTATTCCGCTGTCGGCACCCCGCATGGTTGCGTTTATCCTGATCGGCTTCGGAGCAGTAGCTGGCCTCGGGCGGGTTACGGCGGAGGGGACGATCGGTGGAGCCGCGGCCCGGATTTTAATGGCCGCGGTATTTGTGCTCGGACTTTGGCTGGTACTGCCAGGTAATTTGCGGTCCGACCTGGTCACCAACGCGAGGGCTCAATGCCGAAAGTTGTTGGGGCGCTTTGCCCTTGGCAAGAGTTGAGGTGTCCGGCTATCCGTGATGCGTTTCCCGCAGACCACGACCGTAAATCCACCATGACAAACGATCTTTCCCCGGCTTATCGCATCGTGACCGTCGCGACGGTCCTCGTGATCGAATGTCTCTCCATTTCAAGATAAACCTTCCCGAAACGCCGGCGAACCAGGCCAGATCGTAGTCACATCAAATCGCTTCTGTTGCGAAAAGACCCGGCGTTTTGGCCGGAACTCGCGGCAATGACGGACAGTGCCGCGGATTTCGATGACTTGTTTTTTCTCTCCTCGCTGCGCAAGAAGGCCACCGCACTTCGCTCGGCGCGACCGCCCGGGACCAACCACGCTCTCAGGTTGGCGATTGTCGGTGGGTACAGTCTCTATCCGTTGCACGACCTGGTCACGCATTTGCTGGACGTTGCGGGCACCAGCTGTGAACTGTGGCTGGGCGACTACGATAACTATATCTCGGAAATAATGGATCCCGCGAGCGCGCTGTATCAGTTTAAACCTGGAGTGGTCGTCGTCCTGCCCGGCGCGCAGCGTTGCAAATATCTTGGCGCACTGACCGATTCGCGCGAAGCGGCCGCGGCTGCAGCCAGTGCAGTCGCGGATCAACTCCTCGCACTTTGCAGGACCGCCCATGAACGCACGGGAGCCGAGATTGTCACCGGCAATTTCATTCTTCCTGCCCGCCATGACCCCGGACGGCTCCGGGCCAGGATGCCGACGTCGGATTGGAATTTTCGGAAAGCGGTGAACCTCAAGCTGGGCCTGGATGCGCCGGCCTTTGTGGAGATCTGCGATTTGGAGTTTCTCGCCTATCGCGGGGGGGGCTTGCCGCTGAAGATGCTCGGGCGTGGTTCGAAGCAAAACAGCCGGGTTCCTCCCATTTGCTGGCACAGATGGCAAAAGAAATGGCGCGAATTATTCTCACACGCCGCCAATCACCGAAAAAGGTGCTGGCACTCGATCTCGACAACACACGCTGGGGCGGAGTTGTCGCGGACGACGGGCTCGATGGGATCGAGATCGGCGGCACTTCGCCCAAGGGCGAGGCTTTCAAGGCGTTTCAGAAATATGTAATCTCGCTTAAACCGCGCGGCATCTTGCTCGCGGTTTGCAGCAAGAACGATCTCGCCCGTGCGCAGGAACCGTTCGAAAAACATCCGGAGATGGTTTTGCGTCTGTCGGACTTCGTGACCTTCAAGGCCAACTGGGAACCGAAATCAGACAATCTGCGGCAGATCGCGGCGGAGTTGAATCTTGGCTTGGACAGCATCGTGTTCGTCGACGACAATCCTGCGGAGATTGAAATTGTCCGGCAGTTCTCACCCGAGGTGGAAACCCTTTTGCTCGGTCCTGATCCGGCGGACTATATCAGCCAGCTGCAGGACCGCCGCTGGTTCGAGGCCCGCTAAATCACCGCGGAAGATTCACTGCGAACCGAGCAATACCAGGTGGAGACGCAGCGGCAAATCCTGCTCGCCTCCAGCACGGACATGGCGACGTATCTGGATTCCCTGGCGATGGAGCCTAACCCGACTTCGTCTACTGGCGGGTGAAACGAGTATTTTAGGGGTGTTGCGTGCGCAACTGCTTGAGCGGGCGCGATTGATTTTCTGAAAGAGCGTGTAGTGGCGACCAACCCTCTAGCGGAGGTAAAACTAAACTGCTAAACTGCGGCATGTTTTTGAAGTGCAGCAAGCGGCGC
>JANYDX010000422.1 GCA_025363395.1 Verrucomicrobiota bacterium | reverse complement strand
CGGAGATTTGCCCACGAAAAACACGAAATCACACGAAAAAGGGGGCAGATGATTGAAATGTAGGAGCCTGCTTGCAGGCGAGGCGGAACCCCTTTAACCGATCAAGCGCGGAGTCGCCTGCAAGCAGGCTCCTACAAATGAGTGCAGAATTCACGAACATTGGGTGTTTGGCGGGCTCCCTTCAGGCGCTGAGCGCTTCGGCCGTTCGTTTTTTCTGGGCGAGGAACTTGTCCATCTGGTTGGAAACGATCACGCCGTAGTTAATCGTGCCGAGCCAGCCCGACATGATAATCCCAACGGAGCCGGCGTGATAGAGTCCGGGCATCTGAGCGGGAAGATCCATGGACACTTTGAGGCCCTCGAACTTTGTGCCAAATGACGTTCCCGCCCAGTGGCGCGTGTAATGTTCGATGGTGCACGGCGTCGCGGCTTCGGTCCAGTCGAGCTTGTTGCGCACATCGGGAATGTACTTCTCCAACGCGGTGATGGATTCCTCGATCAGCCGCGCCTTTTGCGCCGCGTAGGCTTCCTCGGTCAGATTATTCCACGCGTCATAGGTGGAATTGAGCGAGCACACCACCGTGTAGCGATCCGAACCGGGCCGGGTGTCGGGATAATAAACGGAGAAGGTGCGGCTCGTGGTATGCAGATCGACCAGATCGGTGCTGGAGAATTTCGGCGCTTCGGAGGTGAAAACCAGGTCGCCGATATGCGGGATGGATTCCCCTTTCTTGATGCCGAGATAAACCTGGCACGAACTGGTGTTGGTGCGAACGGCCTTGGTTTCCGCGACGAACTCGGGAGTAAAATTTTCCTCACCAGCGATCCGCAGGACGGTGTTCTTGATGTTCGAATTCGAGAGCACGGTGTCGCAATGAATGGTGCGGCCGTTGGCCACGACGCCGGTCACGTGTTTCTTGCCGTTGTTTTCTCCGGTTAGGATTTTTTCGACCAACACATGCTTGCGGACTTCAACGCCGTTCTTCTTGAGCTCAACCGTCATCTTGCGGATGAGCACATCCGAGCCACCGCGAAAGGTGTACACGCCCTTGCTCATGAAGTTTGAGAATACGATGCCGAACGTAATGGCGGGATCGTCCAGCGTGGAACCATTGGCGTAGGCGATCGGCTCCATCAAAAAGCGGGTCACGTCATCGCGGCCCGGAAAATAACGGGCGAACATCTGCCCGGTGGTTTCGGGATTGTTGTCGTAGAAATTCATCGCGCGCAGGTCGGTGAAAAAGCATTCCACCGTTTCGGCCGGCACCTTGAAATGTTCGATCAACAATCGCGTGAAGTCCTCGCGGTCAAAGGTGGTGTCGATTTGGAATTGCGGATTGATGAAGCGGATGCCCTTCAACTGGACAATCGAGTCGGCGATATCCTGACTCCAGTATTTGCGCACCGATTTAATCATTCCGATCGGGAAGCCGTGCAGCGAGATGTCGAAGATATGTCCGCCCTTCCTGGTGAACCACGTGGCCAGTCCGCCCAACTGGTAGTGATGCTCGAGCAGGAGCACTTTGTGACCGCACTTGGCCAGGGTGTTGGCGCCGGTCATCCCGGCCAGGCCGCTGCCAATCACCACTACATCATAGTGGTCGGAAATTCCCTTGAGCCAGTCGTAAGCCATGGATTTGAAAAGTAAGTTTGGCGGGTCCCAAAGCGCAACGTGGAAGTTGGCCGGGAAAATGGGCTCAGTGCCGTTTAGGACAGCTTGGGGCAGGCAAATAGGATTTCGATCGCAGCGATCTATCGTGAACTTGCCACCTGCTTCCCTGTGTTCAACTGCGCACCGAGGCCTGCAGCACGTGATAATTCGCCATCGAAATTCCGCTGAGCATGGCGCCGATGATGCCGAGAAATCCCTGATCGGTGCCGCAGAGGTAAAGGTTTTCCAAATGCGTGCGTCCGTTGCGGATCTTGTGCGGGGCGCCGTAAATCGCGCCGTTCAAATGTCCGGTGAATTTCCGGATCGTGCGCGGGGTGAACATGTCGGTCGCCAGTTGCGCCTCCGTCAGAATGGAATCGTCCACCGGCGGCAGAAATCGCCGGGCACTGCGGATCACCTCGCCAAACCAGCGCTGTTTGTCCGCCTGATATTTTTCCTCCGGCAGGTGCGCCCACAGGGCGTAGTTGGCCAGCGCAGTGACGCGGAAAATTCCCTCGGGCAAATGCTCGCTGCCGTAGTCGAAATTATTGGGCAGACAAATCACCCCGCTGCGGAGATCGACCTGCTGTTTCGCCTGCGAATAATCGAAGCGATCCGAGTCGTTGAAGAAAACAATCGTGTCGTCGCCCCAGCCCCACTCGGCCGGTTCGCGTTTAAAAACACTGATGGTTTCCGCATACGAGAGCGTCCCGGTGTTGCATTCCGCGGCCTGCGTTTGCGGCGGATCGCACAGCTGCATGGTTTCGGCAAAACCAATGGATGAAATGACCTGCGTGGCGGTGATTTCCTCGCCGCTTTCCAGGATGAGCCGCGCCGCCCTGCCCTGTTCCTCGATGATCCGGGCCACGCCGCATTTCATCCGGCGCTCGCCTCCGGCCTGCCGGAATTTTTCGAGCAGCACCCGGATGATCACCCGCACGCCGTCCAGCGGCCGGGCGAATCCTTCGAGAAAGAGCGCCTTGAACATGATGACAAACTGGCCGAACTCCATGTCCCGCTCCTGGGCGCTGCCATAATACATCAGCGGACAAAAAATCATGTCGATGAGCAAAGGATCATTCAGATGACGCCCGACAACTTCACGGGCGGACAGTGGGATCGCGTCGAGGGCAACATCGTCGTAAGTCCGCACGGCCTTGACGAGTGCGCGCCAGCCTTCGACTTGTGCGGGAAATTTTTCCGCCACCTCGACCTCAAGCACGGCAAAGTCGTTGGTGAATTTCAGCGAGCAATCGCGAAAGGCGATGCGCGACTGTTTTTGTGGGCGAAGGGCGAATTCCTCGCGCTCGATGCGCAACTGGCGGAGCAGTTTCCCGAGCGGGGTGCCTTTTACGCCGGGGGCGACGTAATTGGTGAGTGCGTGCAGGCCAACATCGTATTTGCGGCCGGCGATGCTGTAGAAACTGTTCAGCCCGCCCGGCGCGTTGTGGCGCTCAAAGATGCAGACCTTGCGGCCGAAGTGCGCGAGACGGATGCCGGCCGCGAGTCCGGACATGCCCGCGCCAATGATGGCAACGTCGTAATGGGAGTCTTTCATGCGACGATTTCCGGCGAACTCCCGATCGCCGGGGATGACTCAGTTCAAGCCTTGGCGGTGCCGAACTTCGGAGTCAGGTATTCCGCGCAGCTCTCGAGCGAAGCCAGCTGGCCATAATCCGCTTCGGGTACCTCGATGCCGTGGCGCTTGCGCAATTCCATCACGATATCGAGAAAGTCCATGGAATCGAGCTGGAGCTGGTCGCGGAGACGAATCTCTGGCTTGATGGCGCTCAAGTCTTCGTCCGGGGCGATGTCGGAAATGATGTCGATAACCAGCTTCTTGCAATTGTCTTTCGTCATGGAGGTGGCGGAGGTGTTTAGGCAGCGAAACGCTTGATGATCAGCGTGGAGTTAATTCCGAGCATACCAAATGAATTATTCAGGATAGAGCAAACTCGTTTTGCGGTCACGGGATGGTTGATGACCAGACCGGGAATATCGCACTGCGGGTCAAGGGTATCGACGTTAATGGTCGGGTGGATCATGAGGTCGTCAAAGCTGGGCAGATTGCCCGCCAATTCGAGGGCGCCGGCGGCTCCCATGGTATGTCCGATAAAGCTTTTGGTGTTGTTGATGTGCGGAGGAGTGCTGCGGCTCTTGAATACTTCGGCAATTGCCAGACATTCTTGAATGTCACCTTGAGGGGTCGAAGTCGCGTGGGTGTTCACCAGATCGATGTCCTCCACGGTCATGCCGGCGTTAGCGATCGCCTTGCGCACGCACTGGGCCTGCCGCTCGGGGTTGGGCAGCACGTAGTCGGTGGCGTCGGAATTCACATGATAGCCGGCGATTTCACCGTAAATTTTAGCCCCGCGTGCCTGGGCGTCTTCGAGGCGTTCGATCGTGTAGATGCAACCGCCTTCGGCAATGACGATGCCGTTGCGCGCCTGGTCGAAGGGCCGGCTGGCCTTCTTCGGATCTTCGTGTGACGCCAGGGCATTCTGGCTCTTGAATCCGGCAAAAATACCGAAGGTCTGCGGGCTCTCGCTGACACCACCCGCGAGCGCCAGATCGACTTCGCCCAGTCGCAACATCTGCGCGGCGTGGATCAGGCCCATGTTTCCCGCGGCACAGGCGGCGCCGATCGTGTAAGCGGGCCCCGTGATGCCCAGGTTCAAGGAGACCTCGCCGGAGGGGTTGTTGGCCACTGTACGGGGATTGTGGTGGTGCGTCCAGAATTTCGTGTCGTATTTGAACTGGGAGATATTGAAAACCTCGTTCTCGGTCTCGACGTTGCCGTGCTCGGTGATGCCGAGGTAGATTCCGATTCGGCTCTTGTCGCGCGTTTCCAGGTTCAGGCCGCTGTCAGCCACAGCTTCGCGGGCACAGTAGATGCTGATTCCCCCGACCCGGGTTCCGATGCGGACGTCTTTTTTCTTCTGGTACTTCAACGGATCAAACGTGCACATGCCCGCGGGATGGCGGCCCATGTAGCGCACATCGATTGTGGTGACCCCGGAAACCCCGTTCAGCAGGTTTTTTCGGAACTCGGCCAGTGAGTTGCCGTTGGGGGCGGTGAGACCGATACCGGTGATGACGATGCGGCTGTGCTTCATGTACGTTCCGAAAGGAGCAGATTTGCCTAGCCATCGGAAATCGAAAAGCAATACAAGTGTGGGACATGAAAGTCCTCGTCGCCGGCGGAGCCGGATATATCGGCAGTCATTGCGTTCGCCAACTCCTGGCCGCGGGGCATGAGCCCGTGATCCTGGACAATTTTGTCTATGGGCACCGCGGTGCGCTGCCGGCCGGGGTCAAGGTCCATGAAGTCAGTTTGGCGGACACCGCCGCGCTCGAACGGGTCTTCGCTGCCGAGCATATCGATCTGGTGATGCATTTTGCCGCCTACTGCTATGTGGGTGAATCGGTGACTACGCCCCTGAAGTACTACCTCAACAACGTCAGCGCGACCTATAATCTGCTCGACGTCATGCTGCGTCACGGCGTGAAGAAGTTCGTCTTCTCGTCCACGTGCGCCACTTACGGCGTGCCGGCAACTCTGCCTCTCGTCGAGGGTATGCCCCAAGCGCCCATCAATCCCTACGGCCAGACCAAGCTCGATGTGGAAAACGCCCTCAAAGCCCTCGCGCACGCGAAGAGCCTGAGTTTTGCCGTGTTCCGCTATTTCAATGCGGCGGGCGCCTCGGAAGATGGCAGTGTCGGCGAAGATCATAATCCGGAAACCCACCTGATTCCCCTCGCTTTCGGCGCCGCGCAAGGTCTGCGGCCCGCACTGCAGGTCTTCGGCACCGACTACCCGACACCCGACGGCACCTGCCAGCGTGATTACGTGCATGTGGACGATTTGAGCCGCGCGCATATCGCCGCCTTCGAGAAACTCAGCCAGCCTGGCACAGCGCTCTTCTATAATCTCGGCACCGGCCGGCCCACCTCGGTCAAGGAAGTCATCGACGCTGTGGAAAAAGTCACGGGGCTAAAAGTGCCGGTCAACTACGGGCCGCGCCGCGAGGGCGATCCGCCCGCCCTGTTCGCGAATTCACTGAAGGCGCAAAGCGAGCTGGGGTGGAAACCAAAGTTCATGACTATCGAGTCAGTCGTCGAAACCGCCTGGCGCTGGCACAAGGCGCGGCCAAAGGGCTACGAGGGCTGATCCGCTCTACCGGGTAATTTCGAGAGTATAATTGTAGCGAGGGCTACGGGCTTTCCGTGCCCGCTCTAGTCTTGGCGCAGCTGAATGCCCGATGCGCAATCGCCTGGCCAGGACAGGCCCCGGTTGAATGGTCATCTTAAGCAGCCGCCAAGGATTCACGCGTTCGCACGCAGCGTCACACTCGTGCGCTCGCGTCCACGCCGGCGGCGAAGGCACTCGCCGCCCAACCACCAATGCGCCACCGGATTCGTGGGAGTTCAAGCGACCTCGCGGCATAAAATTACTCTGACAGCTCTGAAAGCTACACGCGCAGGGCCTACTTCTTCACTTTCTTTTTGGGCGTCGCAGCCTTGCCTTCTTCTGCGGGCAAGCGCGACGACATGGCGGCGAGCAACGTCTTCGTTTCCTCGCCCGGATGCTGCGCGAGAAGTCCCGCGGCCAGTTGATCGTAAAGTTCTTCGATTGACTCGCCCTTTTTTGTGTCAGCCACCGGTTCACGGACTTCCTCGGGCAGGTCCTTGGGCAGAATCGCATCGCCCTGCGCAATCACCGCGCTGCGGTAAATCATGTTTTCCAATTCCCGTACGTTGCCCGGCCAGTTGTGCCGGCAGAGAATGGCGAGCGCTTCCGGCGAGACCCGGCGCGCTTTGGTCTTCTTGGCCTTCGCCAGGCTCTGGAGGAAAAAATCCACAATCTGCGGCACGTCCTCCACCCGTTCG
>JANYDX010000383.1 GCA_025363395.1 Verrucomicrobiota bacterium | reverse complement strand
CACACGAAATGACACGAAAACGAACGAAACCGGCTGAATTGGGAGACCTCTTTCATCGATAATTTTCTTTGACCGATCTCAAACCCTATTCGTGTATTTCGTAGGCAAAAACCATTTATGAATGAGAAAATCGGATTTGTGGGTGTCGGTCGCATGGGAGGCAACATGGCCCGCCGACTCAAGGAATGTGGCTGTAATGTCGTAGCGGTGCATGATGCCACACCGGAACACGCCCGCTCACTGGCCGCAGAAATTGGAGCGGTGCAGTGCACGACGCTCGCCGATGTGACCGCGCGTGCAGAGGTAATATTTACCGTCGTCACCGACGATGCCGCCCAACTCGGGATTTTTGCCGAGACGGGTGATTCATTGCTGAAGGACGCGACCGGCCGAATCTTCGTCAATTGCGCCACGCTCACCCCAAAAATCCATGTCGAGGTGGAACGACGGACCCGCGAAGGCGGTGCCGCATCGCTTGAAGGCTGCATGGCCTCCAGCATTCCGCAAGCGAGGAGCGGCATGCTTTACCTGATGTGTGCAGGAGCGAGGGAGACATTTGTGCAAGTCCGTCCAATCCTTGAGAAACTCAGTTCAGATTTGCGCTACATCGGCCCGACCGGCAGCGCGGCTCAGGTCAAGGCCCTCGTGAACATGGTCATGAATTGCAACACCGCGGCGCTCGCGGAAGGCCTCGGTCTGGGCGAGGCGTTGGGACTCGATTTAAATGTCCTGCGAGAAGTTTTTGCCCAAACAGGGGCAAACTCCCAAGTCTTGAAAACCGATGGCGAGGACATGCAACTCCGGGCGCACGACTGCTATTTTTCTGCAAGTCACGCGGCAAAAGATTCAGGCATCGCCCATCAGCTCGCGCTCGATTGCGGATTAGACCTGCCTTTGGCCAAGGCCGCCAAAGAGCAATACGATCGGATGGTCGCGCTAAGTTTGGGAGGTTTGGATAAATCAGGGATTGCCGAGCTGACCTTCAAAGGCCGGCACGCCTGAGGCCTATCTCGCCCACTCCCCGAAGCAGCGGCGGGCGCGAACCACGGCGGGATCGGGCTACGAGGTACTGAATTCACAGTAGAGCGACTACCGAAATTTCAGGAGATGCTGGGCATTGTCGCGGCGGGAAAATGCCGTGAGAGTTACCGGCAGAAGAAACCAACTTCCCGACATGAGAGACGACCAATTTCATTTTCTAACGCTCCTCGGCCAGTTGCCGGCCCGGCTTACCACGGAGCAAGCAGCATGGGTACTGAACTGCCAGGGGCACGATGTGCCCGTGCTCGTTTCCGCACGATTACTCAAGCCACTCGGCAATCCCCAACCAAACAGCGTGAAGTATTTCGCCGCCGCGGAAATCACGGAGCTGGCAAAGGATCGCGCATGGCTGGCGAAGATGACCAACGCCCTCAGCAAGCACTGGAGGCAGAAGAACCAGCACAAGACCGCACGCAGCAAACTCGAGGTCATGAATACTCCCGTGCATGAATACGCATGACAAATTGCGTCGTCGTTCCTGCGATTCATTGACGACCGCCACGCTTCGGAGATTGTTGAATTTGCCACTTCTTGCCGCCGTGAAAACCAACCGACAGTTTCAAGCCAAATGAAAAAGTGGCTGATAGCGAGTGCCGCCATCGTTTTAGCCTTTGCGGCAACACCGTATGGGCTGACGGCGATTTCATACGCCTTGATTCCGCCGCAGAACGGATATTTCCGCTACACCGATATCGGCGATATGGGTCGATTTGATATTCCTGGGGTATACTGGAAACGTTGGGGTAGTATTTTGGGGAACGTGTCGCCGCGACGGAATGGGTCCGACGAGAAATGGGAACTCGTGCGCGATAAGGGTCGCCGCTATTTCTTATACGATGCTCGCAACGAATTTGACGGCACGGTTACTTTTAACCGGACTGAGATGATCCTTCGCCACGCGGATGGAGAGGAAGCGCACTATCCTCGGGTGCTAAATCTGTGGGAGATTTTGGCCGAGTACCGGAAATCAAATGATCAGAAAATGTCCCACGGCCTGCTGGCTCCCCTCCGGGAAGAGCACGAGCGACAAATCGTGGCCCGGATGAAGGAGCGCAACATCAGCATCAATCCAGCGGCGATTGCTCAACGACGTCCCCCGGTGATCACACCGCCCGTTTAAATTGACTCGTCCTTGATGCCGATTCCGATTTTCGCGGTTACAGAATTTGGACACCGTAAGGTTATGGACACAGTTTTTGTTCTGTACGCGGACGGAACGATGATTTGCAGTTCGCTTCCTGACGATCCAGTCGCCCCGTTTCACCGCGATCATGTTCCGGCCGCGGCGCAATTTTTGAGGGAGCTTGTCGGCGAAAGCTACGAGCAAATGCCCAAAGAAATCCGGCTATTTGAAGCGACGGACCAGACGACCACGCGACTGTGGACTCCAAACAAGGCAGTCGAAATTTATGGACCTTGGCGTGAGCCGCCCTCAATTCCAGATTGGGAAGGTGATCACAAACAGATCAATGAGGATTTGAAATCGGAGTGGGAATCAAAAGGCGCAGGAATTCGACCGGTCTTGCTGAAGATCGATGAACTGCGAAAACATCGGGGAGAAGCCTGGTTCCCGCCCAAGATAGAGGTGCGATTTTGGGATTATGAGCGCGCATGGAAAGAATCTGTGGAATGGCCGAGTGATTGGCCGGGGCTTTATGACGTTACTTCAAAAAAGAATGGTCGATCTTACCGGGTCTATGTTCCCTCCAATAATTTTGCTAGGTTGACGGCGTTCCTCAACAGCCGTGATCCAAGCGGCGCCGTGATCATCGATCTGAACAAGATGATTCCCACGATGCGTTTTCTGATCCCCGGCGAAAATGCTTGGTTGGAGCCGTGAGTCATTTCTGAGGTTCAGCCGCTGCGTCGAGCGGAATGGAAACCGTCGTAGCTTCAGCCATACTCTTTTCGTACTCCTCCAACGGCGGCAGCGTAGCGATAAGGGATTCTCGAAATCGTCATTTCGCCGATCCGATGTCCCGCGCCAATCCATGACTTTGAACGAAACACCAAGCGCGGCCGAAACTAGGCCACGGCCCCTAACACTGCCTTGGGATGACGCTCGGCGACTCGAAGCAGCACCTTGGCCGGGCCGGTGGGCTGGCGGCGGCCTTGCTCCC
>JANYDX010000357.1 GCA_025363395.1 Verrucomicrobiota bacterium | reverse complement strand
CTGGTCGCCCGACGGCCAGTGGCTCGTCTATACCGGTGGGCGCGAAAACAAATACGACATCTACAAAATTCCCGCCTCGGGCGGAGACGAAATCCGCCTGACCAACTCACCTGGCCTCAGCGATGGACCGGAGTATTCCCCGGACGGCAAATACATCTACTTCAATTCCACCCGCACCGGCCTGATGCAATTGTGGCGGATGAAGCCCGACGGTTCCGAGCAGGAGCAACTCACGCGCGACGAATTCAACAACTGGTTCGCCCATGTTTCTCCCGATGGAAAATGGATCGCGTTTCTTTCATTTGGTCAGGACGTGAAGCCCGACGATCACCCCTACTATAAACACGTTTATCTGCGACTGATGCCGGCCGCCGGCGGAAGTCCCCGCGTGATCGCTTACGTTTATGGCGGTCAGGGCACCATCAACGTCCCGTCGTGGTCCCCTGACAGCTCGCGAATTGCCTTCGTGAGCAACACCAAGGTTGAGTAGCGGCGCATTGCGAGGCGGAGTGCCCCATCCCGTCTCAATATATTTCAATACCCCGCCGCGAAGCTGAAAATCGACGGGTGTTCCACCGTTCGACGGGAAGAATTATCCGCGTCCAACCAGCCGATCACAGCGGTCCCCCTGAGATTCCAAACGTCTTGTTGACCCTTCGTTTCAAGCGTCACGCCCAGTTCATGAAGGCCCTTGAGGAATTCGGCGTCGTAACCGGTTTCAGGGATCACGATGGTGGAACGCTTCGTGAAATCAAAATTCAGGACAAGCGGAGGCGCGGCCATGACGGCGAGAGGGTCCATGTGCTCGCCAAGAGCGCCAAGTACAAGCCGGGCGGTTTCCGGCACGAGCGAAGAGCCGATGCAGGCAACCGCGAAGTCCGGCTTGCCCTCTTTCGTCGCGATAATCGGCGCCATTTCATTCGGGATGCGCCCGCCGGGCTTGGTGACCGCAAGCCGCGCCTGCTGGAAACTGGCCGCGTCCGACAGCGGTACGCCGCCTACTACAATTCCAGTCGAACCCCATAGCACCGTGTTAATGGTATGCACCACAGCCGCGACATTTCCCCACTGATCAATGACAACAATGGCGTCGCTGTGCTTGGGTACATCCAACTTCGCCGGCGGATTGAATACGTAGTCGAGCAGTGGGAGCGCCGCTTTCGCGTACGCCCTGTTGCCACGATCTTCGAGCGTAAAAGTTGTTCCGCTCGCGGCAGCGCTCGCCGCAACCGCACTGTGCACATACGGACCGGCAGCGGCAAATTGCAGCACGCGGGATAAATCAAGGAGCGCCTGCGGATCTCGCCAGTAAGGCCCTCGTGAAGCGGTTTTCAGTTCCTCCAGCAAATTCAGGGCCTGCAGGATTTCATAGCCGCCCTCACTGTTGCGTCCGGGCGCATAAATCGTATGACCGGCAAATTCGGTTTGAAGCGGCGTCTCCCAAATTGGCGCGTAGCTGTCCAGATCCTCCTGCGTGATCTTGCCCCCTTCGCGTTTCACGGCCGCAACATAGGCCCGGCCCCACTTTCCCGTGTACATGTATCGGGCACCCTGTTGCGCGACCTCCCGCAAGGTCTTTGCCAGCTCGGCTTGGACAAAGCGGTCGCCTGCCAGCGGAAGCCGGTCCGGCGCCACCTGGTGCAAAAACGCCCTTCCCTCTTCCGTTCGTGAAAGCACCGTTTGGCGCGTGGCGAAAAAAGACGCGAGCACCGGAGAAATCTTGACGCCGTTCTCGGCATACCAGATCGCCGGGGAAAAGAGCTCGGCAAAAGGGAGTTTACCGAAACGTTGATGCATCGCTTCCAGTCCCGCCATGAAACCGGGCACCATCGTCTTCCGACCCGGCGCGGAATCGGGCTGGCCCGCTGCGGGAATCGATTGTGGATCGTTTTCATCGCGATAGGAGTTCCAACCTGCGTTCATGCAATAGGTCCTGCCCGTCTTCGCTTCAAAGTAAGTCAGCTGCATCAGGCCGGCATAGGAAACATAGGAACCAAGGGCGGTGGAAATTTGCGTGAGGGCTATCGTGGCGGCCGCATCGGCCGCCGTACCGCCCTGCCGCAAAGCCTCAATGCCCGCGCGCACGGCGACGGGCGACATCGTCGCCGAGACACTGCCTGATTTTCCCTCGATCACGCGAGCAGCGGGTGGAACCGGCAGCTGAGCCAGCGCCTCGACGCGGGCGCGTTCTTCGGCACCCCATTTCGCGGGCGAAAGATCGGTCGCCGCTCGGGCCGCGGCGAGGCTAATGAGGATCACAAAACAAGCGGATGGAAATTTCATAGTGATGAGAGCGGAAGGTGGTCTCGGGGGCGGGTCAGAAAAATCACAGCGGAAATCCAGAGGAGAAGAAGCAGCGTGGCCGCATACACGATTCCCATGGGCAGGAAGTGATGCGCCTCCGCGAGATCCGTCCCTCGCAGCGCAGCGATCCAGCGATCCAACCGCGTGTTCAAAAGGATGAGACTCACACTCCCGATCAGCGCAGCCGGCAACCAGGCAAACCCCGCAGCATCGCGGCCGTTCCGCTGCAACCAGACGGGCGAAAATAAAATCCACCCGATCACGGCAGCGGCGGTCGCAACCGTGACCGCCAACGAGGCGGCGTCATGCGCCATCCAGGTGAGTTGCGCGAGCCAGGCCAGCGATCCCACGGTCATGATGCCAGCAACAATTCCGGCGGACTTCGCAGGCGCGGCGGCGCGTTGCGGCGTACCAGCCGGGGTGATTCCGCGATGCAGGGCGAGAAAACCCCGCAAGCTGAGGACCACCAAAGTCGCCATCACCGCGGACCAGACCAGATAACAAACCGCCTGCACCAGCGCGAAGGCCGGATCGGACCACAGCCGGTGGACCCGCAACCACTGCGTGAGCGGCAAGGCGATCCACAGGCCAACACAGTCGAGCCACATCGCGAGCAACATCCGGATCGTGAGCCGGCGGACGCGAGGCGTGCCGGCCAGCCGGACGAGCCCGACACTCCCGAGCAGCGAGGCAAACAAACCCACGATCGGCAGGGAAATCCAGGAAAGAAAACCGCCCTTGGCCGCACCGGATATTCCCGTTGCGAATCCGCTCTGCAGGGGCAGCGCAGACATCACGCTGGCACAGAAGGCACCGTTCGGAGTAGAGTGGCGCAACGCCCCTTCGACAAAAGCAGCCACCTCCTCCTGGAGGAGCTTGCGGCCGCGGGACAACCGTTGCCGCGCTGTGTCCTCGGAAATATCGAGCAGCTCCGCCACTCGTTCGATGGATTCGTGCTGGCGATAAAACAGGATCAACGGCTCACGATAATTTTCCGGGATGCGTTCGAGCGAACGCCACATGATTCCCTCTTCCTCGCGACTGATCGCCTGCACGGGCGAGGTAACTTCAGGCGACGGCATTTCGTGCGCATGATCGAGTGACTCAGCCGCGTGGGCCGGCTCACGCAGCTGGTCGCGCCGGGCGCGATGACTCAGATTGCGGGCGATGGCGCAGAGCCACGAGCGAATACTTCCAGGCTCACGAAGCTCGCGCAGCCGGCGCCACGCCGTTAAGAAAGTTTCCTGCGAAAGATCCTCACTTTCGGACAGGCTGCCCGTGGCACTGTAAGCCACTGAGCAAACCAGCGCCTGGTAGCGCGTCACGATCTCGCCAAACGCCTCGCGGCTGCCGGCAAGAGTCTGCGCGACGAGCTCGGCGTCGGTAAACGGGATGGCGGACGGTTCAGCGGTATTTCTCATCTCTGCGTATAAGTACCAAAACCAGACGCACTGTGACAGAGAATCGCAAAAATCCTTTGGCTGGAGTTTCCTTCCCCTCCGAACGCCCGACCTTTTCCGAGTCGGCTGGGTCAGCGCCGCTCTTCCATCAAGCCGACCAGATTGCCATCGGGATCGCGGATGAAGGCCATCCAGAGTTCGTGATCCGGCATCTTTGCCGTCAGCTGCGGTGCGGGCTCGGCTTGGGCGCCGCGTTCGATCAACCAGGCGTAGGCCGAATCCACCGACGCGGTCCTGAAATATAAAATCGAGTTCTTCCCCGCTCCGCTCACTCCCTGCGAGGTAGTCAGCATGATCCGCACGCTGCCGGCAGAAAGAAAGGCCAGATTCGGACCGGCCTCGAAAAGAAACTTCAGGCCAAGAACGTCGCCGTAGAAGTGCCGGGCTTTCGCGACATCACGGACGATCAAGGCGATCTGCCCGATATCAGAAACCGGAGTGACGTATTCATCGAAGATAATTGGCGGCTCTTGGTCAGACGCTAGACGAGTCACGCGAGTGAGCACAAGCGGACCTTTGCTCAGGGTAAGATCCCCAGTCATTCCAGATTCAGCGCCGTGCCCGACGCACCCCAAAAAAGCCGACCCCGCAAAAGTGGAATCGGCTGGAAAGAAACGGGAACGCCCCGTGTCGCAGTAAGCGCGGATCAGGCGACGCGCTCGACGATGAGCGGAGGCGGGATAGGCCGCTTGGGCGCGAGACGGTAGGCGTCCTTGAAATAATTGAGCGCCTGCTCGAGCTTCGCCTCGTCGTTGTAATGAATCATCATCAGCGGCTCGCCCTGCTTGACCTGCGTGCCGACTTTTCTGATTTCGGAAACACCCACCGCGTAATCAATCTTGTTATGGTGCGCAGGATCCTTGCCGGCGCCCAGCAACGAAACGCCCTTGGCAATCATGGCGGCATTGATCGTGTGCACATAGCCGCGCTTGGGGGCGGGCAGTTTGCGGATGTGTTTGGCCGACGGAAATTTTTCAGGATGGTCGATGTACGAGATGTCACCGCCCTGCGCCTTGACCATGTCCTTGAATTTTTCGAGAGCCGAGCCATCGCTGAGGTGGCGCTGCACGGTCTGCTTGGCGGAAAGGGTTGAGCCCGCGACTCCGGCGAGACGCACAATTTCCATGCCGAGCTTCAGGACGAGTTCCTTCATGTCCTCGGGACCTTCGCCCTTGAGAAGCTGAATGGCTTCCTTGATTTCGAGGGCGGTGCCAACGGTATCACCCAGCGGCTGGTTCATGTCGGTGACGAGTGCCACGCAGCGGCGCTTCATCGAGCGACCCACGCGGGTCATGGAACGAGCGAGCTGCTTCGCCTGCTCAAGATCCTTGATGAAAGAGCCATTGCCCCATTTCACATCGATGACCAAACCCTCGGCGCCCTCGGCCAATTTCTTCGAGAGCACGCTG
>JANYDX010000519.1 GCA_025363395.1 Verrucomicrobiota bacterium | reverse complement strand
TGGGCGGACGAAGAAGGCGCGCGATTTGGGAAAAGCCTGTTCGGTTCCTCGGCCTGCTCCGGCAAGCTCGACCTGAACGAGGCACGTGGGCTCAAGGACAAGCAGGGCATCGGACTGCCCGAGGCACTCAAGGCGGTGGGCCTCGATTTTGAAAAAGTGAAGGACAGCGGCGTGGAGTTGAAAAATGCGGCGGCGTATCTGGAGCTGCACATTGAGCAGGGACCGGTGTTGCTTGATTTGGATTTGCCGCTGGGAGCAGTGCTCGGGACATTCGGCGTGGAGCGACACGCGATTACTTTTTATGGGCAGGCAGCGCACTCCGGGAGCACACCGATGAATCGCCGCAAAGATGCTTTTCTCGCCGCGGGCAGGATGGCCCAGGAAATTTATCGCATCGCGGAACGGCACGGCGGTGTTTGCACGATCGGCTCGTGCCTTACGAAACCCGGTATCGTGACCAGTGTGGTGGAGGAATGCCGGATCACACTTGATCAAAGGCATCTTGAGGCGAACTTGCTAACGCAAATGCTGGCGGACGCGAAAGCGGCCAGTGAGCTGTTCGCCCGGGAAGGAAATGTGCGGGTCGGATGGGAGCGGATCTGGCAGATCGAACCCCGGCCATTTCACCCGGCACTCATCGAGCGGTGTGATCGTGCGATCAAGGAGACTTGTTCAAAGTCGTACGGTTTGCCATCGGGTCCGTTGCATGATGCGGCCGAAATCTGCGGTGCCGGGATCCCGACGGTGATGATGTTCGTCCAGAGTCTGCACGGCATCAGCCACAATAAAATTGAGGACACGAGGGAGGAACACCTTGAGTTATGCATCGTCGCGTTCGACAAGCTGGCGTCGAAGACAATGGCTTGGATGGTGGCGGAGAGCTGAGTTTTTCCCTGATCATGTCCCAGAATATTCCGAGCGGCATCCACACCATTCGCGGGTTCATGGGTGTCTGTCATCTACTGATCGATCCGCGGGGTGAGGCGGTGCTGCTGGATACAGGACTGGTGGGGGAGCCCATGCAAATTCGCTGGCTGCTTCGGCGGTTCGGGCTGGGGCCGGAATCGGTTAAAGCCATTCTGCTTACGCACGGGCACATTGACCATGCCGGGAATCTCGCATGGGCCAAAAGATGGACCGGTGCGCCGGTTTATGCGCATCCGGCCGAGCAGGCGCATATTGACGGCACTTATCCCTTCACCGGCGCGTCGCGCTGGTGTGGCCGGATGGAACGCTTCGGGTATGATGTGCTAAACTACCGGACGGCGAAGATCGATCAATTCATTCGCGACGGTGACGAACTGCCTTTTTGGGACGGGCTGCAGGTGATCCATTTACCCGGCCATACCGAGGGTCATTGCGGTTACTACAGTCAACGGCACAACCTGCTTTTCAGCGGCGATCTGTTTGCGAGTTATTTTTTCAATGTGCATCTGCCGCCGCCGATCTTGAATTCCCGGCCCGAGTTGATTTTTGGGAGCTTGCGGAAGGCGCTCGATTTAAATGCCAGGTACATCGTGCCACAGCATTATGATATTTTGGATGGTGAATTGCATCGCCGGCGTTTCGACGCGCTTTGCGGTCGGAAGTTGGGAGTGGCAGCGAACTCAGAGAGGGCAGTTCATCGGCCAAGAAACCCGACTACCAAGACGAGGTGATCAACTGAGGGACGCGCGCAGGGCGCGGGCCTCAGCCAATACTTCGCGGGCAGCGGCGAGCGTGTCGGGGTTCGCCGCGGAGCGGTCAAAGGGTGGGGGCACCACGCCCGCAAAAGCGTGGTCGTGGCGGTCGTCGGGATCGCCGAGGCCCGTCTGTCGAAACTGCCGGAGGCGTTCGAGGATGAGATCCCTGATCTCGATTGCATTGTCGACGCAGTGAAAAATGCCGCTGTGCAGTGATTCGTGGGCATGTCCCGGCGAAGCATGCTCACCGCCCCCGCCGGCCGACTGAACATGGACATCCGCCAGTCCGAGCAAGCGCTGGAGCGGGCCTTGTTTGACCTCCACCTGCTGGAGGTTGGCAAAGCTCATGGTGGATTCGGTCAGCTTGAACAGTCCGGTGCGAATGCGCAGGCTGCGGTCGGTCACGATGTACCAGTGCATTTCGAATTCGAGGCGGACCGCGACGAAAGTCACCGGGATCTGCGCGAGGAAAAGCACAATGCCGCTGAGCTCCAGGATTTCTACGAAAATGACAACCCACTCGGGAGTCCGTGCCGCCAGTGCCCTGAGATCATTGCGGGTGAGCTGCTTGTTTTTTTTCTTCGGACCCGCGGGTTTTTCCGGAATGGGTGTCGCAGCCGCAACAGACTGTTCGCGCGCGAGTCGGGATTCTTCAATGTCATGTTTGAACCAGCTGAGGAACATGAGCGAAACAAGGATGCCGGCGAGTGCGCCGCACTGCCCGACGCACCAGCGGAAGAGCCGTAGTTTATAGTAATTCCTGCCGGCGCGAAAAATGCGGATGGAACCCGGCGCGCCGTAGGGCGGCTCGGGGTCGTGGGGCACCCGCATGAAGTGCAGGACTTGCAGACGAATCCAGTTAAACATGGCCGGATTCCTTTGCGGCGGGGCGGTGCAGCTGGAGGGCGAGGCGGGTTTCACGCAGCTCGTGGGCGACTTCGCGGAGTGCGGCGGCGAGCTCGGCGTCCTGAGCTGGAGCTAAGTTCATCGTGCGGGGTGAAGTCGCGCGATGGCCGGCCGGGTCTTTCACGCCGCGCATTTTGGAATAAAGGAAATCGCGCACCGCTTCATATTCCTTGAAGCCTTCGAGGGTCATCTCGGCGCCGGAGTTGCCGCTCGCGGTCTGGACGAGCACGCGGGCGAGGCCGAGCCAGCGTTCGACGACATTGGACCGAAGGTGAATGTCCTGAATGCGCGCGTAGTTGATGATGATCTGGCGCCGGAAAAGAATGCCCCAGCTCATGGAGAGGCCCTCATCGGTGAACTTGTAGCGCAGGGTGTGGTAGCGAAACCACATGGGCAGGACGATCAGGGGAAACAGCGGTGGTATGATGAGGCACGTCAGGAGATAGTACGTCCAGAGCGCGCGATGCGGACGTTCGAGAGCCAGGATGGCCGAGTCATCGGAAAGTGGATTCACATGGAAGGAATGGCGGGGAACGGTACCCGGGACAATAGCGGAGCTGGGAGCGGGTGAATTTGAGGGCGAAATCGATGGTAAATTTTGGATGTATCCGCTCCATGGCCCCTGCTTTTTTGATAGTACTCTGGTTCATGTTGTGCTGATTTTCGTAGATGGCACAATTGTCGCACCGTTATTGGTCCTTGGATATCATGCGGGGCATCTGCTCGCTTACTGTCTTTCTCAATCACTGGTTTTTGTGGTCTAATTTTGCGCCGTTCGGCGGGGTGGAAATGTGGCTGCACCGGTGGCTCGATCACGGGTTCTGGGCTTTTGTTTCACTCGCCTGGCCTACCGGGGGGCAGCATCCGGCGTTGGTGGGTTTTTTCGTCCTCAGTGGATTTTGTGTTCATCGTCCCTTTGAGTGCCGCATTGGTCAGGCCGGCCCCCCCGTGAAATGGAGGGATTATTTTTCCCGCAGAGTGGGGCGGATCATGCCGGTGTACTGGACCGGGGCGCTGTTGGGATTGCTGGTGGTTGCGGCGGTGCATCTGCGGCCGACTGAAGACCTGCTGCTGATGCTGCACACGGCAGTGACGCCCGCGCAGATTACGGCCCGGCTGGGCGGATTCAGTGGGCTGTGGCCGGAGGAAATTTCCGCTGGGAATTATATCCTGAGTACGGTTGGGGTGGAAATTTTGATCTATGCCGTGTACCCGCTATTTTTTCTCGCAGCCTCAGCGCGGCGCTGGCTCTTGCTTGGGCTTATCGCGATTGGCCTGCATGTCCTGGCTCTTATGCTGCAGCCTTACGTTGATCCGTTTGTGCTGTTCTCCAGTGTACTGGTGATGGGACTGTTTTGGTACATGGGCGCACTTGTCGCGCACTGGCATGAAAAGCACGAGTGGACTGTGCCCGGGTGGTGGCTTGGCGGGGCTTGGGCGCTGTTTTTGAGCCTTAAGTTGCTGCCTCCTTTCTACGGACTCAACACGCTCAAGCAGGCAGTTTGGGGGGTGTTATGCATGTGGCTCATTGGCTGGCTGCTGGGCTGGGAAAAACGCAGTGGGGCGGTCCGTGATCGTCGCTGGTCTCGAGTGCTGCGCTGGTTCGGGCGTATCAGCTATCCGCTTTACGCGGTGCATACCCCCGTGATTTTGCTGGTTAACTGGGCGATGCTCAGCGTGATTGGCAGTCGCAATTTCACTTGGCAATTGACAGCCAATCTCGTGCTTTCGCTGGCCGTCACCCTGGTGGTGCATCACCAAATCGAGCAGCGCTTTTATCCCGCTTCGAGTCCGGACAGGGGAGCGGTTCGCCGCAGCTAGATTTTCACCCTGCAAAAAATCCGTGGATCTTTTGCAGGGTGGTGACGAGCCGTGCGATTTCGTCCTCAGTATTGTAGAGATAAAAACTGGCGCGCGACGTGGAGCTCAAACCGAGTTTGCGCATCAACGGCTGGTTGCAATGATGCCCGCCCCGGAGGGCCACGCCTTCCTGGTCGGCCATCGTGACCACGTCGTGGGCATGCACGCCGGGGAGATCGAAGCTGATGACGCCGCTGCGGTGGTCGGCGGGTCCGAGCATCCGAATGCCGGGAATCTCGGCGGCCAGACGTGCGTAGGCAAGGGAGGCGAGTTTTTCGTCGTGCAATGCGATGGCCTCGCGGCCGAGGTCATCAAGGTAGTCCATGGCGCGGGCGAGTGCGATCACGTCGGCAATGTTGGGCGTGCCGGCCTCAAATTTCTGCGGGGCGGGGGCCCATTTGCTTTCAAAGTAATCTACATTCGAGATCATGCTGCCACCGCCGCGATAGGGCGGCATGGCATCGAGCAGGACCTTGCGGCCATAGAGCAAGCCCACACCCGTTGGTCCGCACATCTTGTGGCCGGACACGGCGAGGAAATCGCAGCCCATTGTCTGCACGTCGAGCGGCAGATGACCGGCGCTTTGGGCGGCGTCCACGACGGAGATCGCGCCGACCGCGCGCGCCCTGGCGCAGAGCTGGGTGACGGGATTAATAACGCCCAGGGTGTTGGAAACATGCGTGAAGGCGAAGATCTTCACCTCGGACGTGAGCACTTTATCGAGCTGCGCAAGATCGAGCAGGCCGGTGTCACCGGGCACGACGGGCAGGAAGCGAAGTCTGGCGCCTGTGCGGCGGGCCAGAAGCTGCCACGGCACTAGATTGCTGTGGTGCTCCATTTCGGTGAGGAGAATGACATCATCCTTCTTCAGGTTTTCGTCGCCCCAGGAATTGGCAACGAGGTTGATGCTGTCGGTCGTTCCGGCGGTGAAGACGATTTCGCCGGACTCGGCCGCGTTGAGGAATTTCGCGCTGCGTTCGCGGGCGGCCTCGTAGGCGAAGGTCGCGCGCATGGAGAGCGTGTGGATGCCGCGGTGGACGTTGGCGTTGACGTGCTGATAGAAATGCGTGAGTGCATCAATGACGCACTGTGGCTTTTGCGACGTCGCAGCGTTGTCAAGATAGACCAGCGGCTTGCCGTTGACCTGTTGGTCGAGGATCGGAAAATCGGCGCGGATGTTTTTCCAGGCTTGGTTCATGTAAGCGTTTTCGTTTTGTCCGTGTAGGCCGGGCCTTGTGCGCCCGAGGTGTCGGGGATAAACCCCGACCTCCAGTGAGAATGAGGAATGAGAATGATTTAATCGCCCGGCTTCTCGGTGGTGGCCGGGCGTTCGTCACCTTTGGCGGCGTTGAGGGCGGCGTGCCAGCCGAGAGTGGCGCATTTGATGCGGGCGGGGAATTGGTAAACGCCAGCGAGCGCGGCGAGGTCGGACATGTCGTCTTCACCCACTTTGCCGGTGGTTACCATTTTGTGGAGGCCGGCGTAGATGGCGTCGGCTTCAGGGATGGTCTTGCCCTTCAGGTTGACCGTCATCAACGAGGCGCTGGCCTTTGAAATGGCGCAACCGCTGCCTTGGAAGCTGACGTCGCTGATGCGGTCGCCGTCGAGCTTCACATACACGGTGATCTGGTCACCGCACATGGGATTGTTGCCGCTGCCGACGCGGTTCGCGGTGGGCAAAACGGAATAATTCCGCGGGCGGCGGTTGTGATCGAGAATGACGGACTGGTAGAGGTCGGTGAGGTCTTGCATCGGCCGGAGGCGTGGAGGGCAGAGACTACTCCGGGTGCGGTGTTTGGCAAACAGAGTTTCCAGAGGGTAGTGTCCTAACTTGAAAGCCCTTAGGGAAACGCTGATTTAATCCATCGGCCTTCAATTTATTGCAGACGGCGAGACGGGAATTACCCAAACTGCGTCGGATGATCCACCAGAGCAGTTTTGCCCAGGCCGAGTTTGCGGAAAAGAAGAAGGTGACGCGGCGCGAGA